>JANLQT010000215.1:0-2622 GCA_031368035.1 Rhodobacterales bacterium
CCCAGTCCCTGAAACTGGTGGACGACTGCGGCCTGACCTTCCTGCATGTCTTCCCCTTCAGCCCTCGCAAAGGCACCCCGGCCGCGAGGATGCCGCAACTGACCGGCCCGGTGATCAAGTCCCGGGCTGCAAGGCTTAGGGCGGGTGGGGATGCGGCGCTGGCGCGGCATCTGGCCCAATGGCAGGGCCACGAGGCCAGGGTGCTGATCGAAACGCCGCGCGTGGGACGCACGGAGGATTTCACCGAAGTGGCGTTTGACGCGGATCAGCCCGAAGGACAGATCGTTGCGGCGCGCATCACCGGTCAAAAGGATGGGCGGCTGGTAGGATGGGTGATTCACCCATCATTTGAACCGGCATCGACGTGATGGGTGAATGACCCATCCTACCGCTGACGGATCGTATCCCCCGGCTGCAACGTCGGGAATAATTCGATCACCTCAGCCACCCCCGGCTTCGGCCGCTTGCCCGCGATAATCTCCGCCGCCCGCCGCCCGATCTCCAGCCGGCAGGCGTCCATCGTCGCCAATCGCCGCGGCAAGCCGTCCAGCAGTTCCACGCCGTTGAAACCCGCCAGCCCCACGCGCCCCGGCACGTCGATCCCCTTGTCGAGGCAGTACAACAGCCCGCCCGCGCCGATCATGTCGTTGGAATAATAGATGAAATCCACATCCGGGCTGCGACCCAGCATCGCCGCCGTCATCTCGCGCCCCTTCAGCAGCGCCGATCCGCCCGAGTAAAACTCGCGGTCCGCCAGCGCCAGTCCTGCCCGCTTCAGCGCCTCTTCAAACCCCTCCAGCCGCTTCTTGGCGCGAAAGTCGTTGGGCATCTGCGTGCCGCAAAACCCGATCTTGCGATAGCCCGAGGCGACGATCGCCTCGGCCATCTGCCGCCCGGCGCGCCGGTGCGATATCCCGACCGCGCTGTCCACCGGAGACCCATCAATGTCCATGATCTCGACAATGGGAATCCCCGCCTGCGACAGCATCGCCCGCGCCGCCGGCGTATGCTCCAGCCCCGCGATGATCACGCCTGACGGCCGCCACGACAGCATCTCGTACAAGACGCTCTCTTCCCGCTCGGGCAGGTAGTTCGTCACCCCCACCACCGGCTGCAACCCGGTATCCTCCAGCACATCGGAAATCCCGGTCATCACCTCGGGGAACACCATGTTCGACAGGCTGGGGATGATCACCGCCACCAGATTGACGCGCTGACTGGCCAAAGCCCCGGCGATCTTGTTGGGCACATAGCCAAGGCTCCGCGCCGCTTCCAGCACCCGGGCGCGCGTCGTGTCCGACACATCGCCCCGGTTGCGCAGCACCCGGCTGACCGTCATCTCACTGACGCCCGAGGCTTCCGAGACATCGCGCAGCGTCAAACTGCGCTTGGCATCCTGCGGTTTGCCATCCTGGGTCGGATCACTGGCCAATTCTCGTCCCTTTCCCGCACATCGTCCTTTGCTCTTAGGCCAAAACCCGTCCTTGTCCAAGCTTCCGTTCTGGGCTATGTTACCGCTAACAGTAACGGGCTCAACCCGGAACTGGCGATATCCGGCGCGCCTTCGCAAGCTCTCAACTGCGGCACGTCGGACCTCGAAGGGGGAGTGGTGGGCCAAAATTCACTCCCCCTTTTCAAATCCTCCACCAACGTTGCAACATCATCTGTTTTGCGCCACAACGCGCGGGCCGGTATGGCCTCGTAGCTCAGGGGATAGAGCGGCCGCCTCCTAAGCGGCAGGTCGGTGGTTCGAATCCACCCGGGGTCACCAGGGGCCTTTGCAAGGACGCGTTCGATGGCAAGACCCGCAGCACTTCATGATTTTCTGGATGCGTCCGGGGCCGCCCTTCTGGCCGCAGGTCTGCGCCCCGATGCGGCGCTCGCCGCAGACCGGTTGATCGCGCGTTGGCAGGCCGAAGGCGACGCCTCTGCCGCCCCGCCCGAACGCCTGCCCGTTTGTGACCATCTGACCCCGGCGCTGGCCCATGCCAAAGGCACCGGGCGCGAGGCATTGGCGCGGGCCTTTGCCGCCCTGGCCCCGCATCTGGTCTGGAAGCGGCGCGGATCGGCCGATCCCGCCGATACGCGGTTCTGGAACGGTCATGCCAATGCCGGGATCCTTGGCCCGGACGGGCTGGAGCGGCGCGAGGATATCTGGGTCGGCGCCACGCTGATGGCCCCCGGCACCGATTATCCCCGTCACAGCCACAAGCCCGAGGAAATCTATCTGTCCCTGACGCCGGGCACCTGGTGGAACGCGCGCATGGATTGGACTGACCCCGGGACCGGCGCGATCTACAACCCGCCCGGCATCCTGCATGCCATGCGTGCGGGCCCGGCGCCGTTTCTGGCGCTGTGGTACCTGCCGCTTTGACCTCAAGCGCCCGGCCGTCCCGGGCACCTCCGTCAGAAGTCCAGATGCTCCACCGCCAGCGCGTTCTGCACGATGAATTCGCGGCGGGGCTCCACCACATCCCCCATCAGCTTGGTGAAAATGTCGTCGGCCTCGGTCACGTCATTGACCTTCACCTGCAGCAGGGTGCGCGCTTCGGGGTCCAGCGTGGTTTCCCACAGCTGTTCGGGGTTCATCTCGCCCAGACCCTTGTAGCGTTGCAGCGACAG
>JANLQT010000226.1:0-1789 GCA_031368035.1 Rhodobacterales bacterium
TCCTCGCCGCCCTGCACACGCGGCTGCAAACTCTTGCCACCCCGGTGCAGCGCGGGGATGTGCTGCCCGAGCGCATCCCCGCGACCGGTCTGATCATCCTGCGCGATGGCAAGCCGGGCGATCCCGAGATGACGCTGTCGCCGCTGACTTATTTCTACGAGCATCGGGCTGAACTGGAGGTGGTGATCCAGGCGGGCGCGGGGCGCGATGCCCTGTTTGATGCGCTGACTGTGGATATTGGCGCGGCGCTGGCCGTTGATCGCACGTTGGGAGGGCTTTGCGATTGGGTCGAGGCCGAAGCGCCCGAGCCGGTCGATCTGCCCATCGAAGGGGCGGCAGCGTTGAAGGCGGCGGTGATCACCGTGGTGCTGCATTACGCCACCTCCGACCCACTGACCTGATTTCCCTCACAAAAGGACACTGACATGGCACGCGCACAAGGAGCGCGGGCGCAGATGGCGCTTGCGTTCGAGACTGTTTACGGCACCCCGCCGGGGTCTGGATTCACCCAGATGCCGTTCATCACCAGTTCGCTGGCTGCCGAGCAACCGCTTCTGGCCTCGGAACTGCTGGGCTATGGCCGCGATCCGCGCGCGCCATTGCTGGATGCGATCACCACCGATGGCGATGTCGAGGTGCCCATCGATGCGGTGGGGTTCGGCTTCTGGCGGAAGGCGGCGTTCGGGGCGCCGACCTCCGTAGGCACAGTCGCGGCTACCGGGTCGATCACTTTCTCCGCGCAGCCCGCCGTCAACTCGACGCTGACGATGAACGGCACCGTCTTCACCTTTGTGGCCTCCGGCGCTGTCGGCAACCAGGTGAATATCGGGGCCAACCTCGCCGCCACCATGACCGCTCTCGCCGTGGCGCTGACAGCCAGCGTCGTCGCCGGGGTGGCGCTGGCGACCTACACCGGCACGGGCACCGCCCTGACCATGGTGCATGACACCCTCGGAAGCACGGGCAATACCTTCTCGCTCGCCTCGTCGATTTCGCCCGCCTCCAACGGCACGGTGTCGGCCGCAACGCTGACCGGCGGCTTGAACAGCCACACGTTCCTCTCGGGCAACTGGACCCTGCCCAGCCTGTCCATCGAGGTCGCCATGCCGGAAGTGCCGCGCTTCGCCATGTATTCGGGCTGCATGCTGGATTCCCTGTCGTGGGCTATGGAGCGGTCTGGTCTGCTGGGTGCCAAGGCCATGCTTATCGCGCAGGGCGAGACCATTGCCGCCTTTACCGCTGCCGGAACACCCGCAAGCATCGCCTTGAAGCGGTTCGGCCACTTCAACGGCGCGATCAAGCGGGATGGGGTGGCGCTGGGCAATATCGTCTCGGCCGATCTCACCTATGCCAACAATCTGGACCGGATCGAAACCATCCGCTCCGATGCCAAGATCGACGGCGCGGATCCGACCATTGCGGCGCTGACCGGCAAGATCGAGGTGCGCTTTGCCGACACCACGCTTTTGACCCAAGCCATCAACGGCACGGCGGCAGCGCTGGAGTTCAGCTACGCGCTGGGCAGCGGCGAGAGCCTTACGCTCACCGCACATGCCATCTATCTGCCCCGCCCCCGGATCGAGATCAAAGGCCCGAAGGGCGTGCAGGCGTCCTTCGATTGGCAAGCCGCTCTGGCCACCAGCCCGGCGCGAATGTGCACCGTGGTCCTCATCAACAACATCGCAGGTTACTGATGATCCGGATTGAACTCTCCCCCGAACCGCAATGGTTTGAGCTCGGCCACGGCGTTCGTCTTCTGCTTCTGCCGCTGACCACCGCGCTGATGGTG
>JANLQT010000230.1:0-9370 GCA_031368035.1 Rhodobacterales bacterium
GTGAACCTGGTGGAGTTTTCGGTGTCGGAATACCTTCTGGCCCGGGCGATGGAAAGCATCGGGATGACCGAAGCCGACGTAAACGTCATCAACACCGCTGACCCCGACATGGTAGGCGCGTTCCAGACCGCGGATGTTCAAGCGATGGTAACCTGGAACCCGATGGTGTCCGAGATCGCCAAGCTGCCGGGCGCGACCAAGGTGTTCGATTCGGCCCAGATCCCCGGCGAGATCATGGACCTGATGGTGGCCAATACGGATGTCATCAAAGACAACCCCGATTTCGCCAAGGCGCTGGTGGGCATCTGGTATGACACGGTGACGCTGATGACTGCTGACACTCCGGAAGGGGCGGCGGCGCGGGCGGCGATGGGGGCTTCATCGGGGACTGATCAGGCGGGGTTTGAAAGCCAGCTTGCCGCGACCAAGCTGTTCGAAAAGCCCGCCGATGCAGTGGCCTTCACCGACGGGCCGGAGTTGAAGACCACGATGGACCATGTGCGGACCTTCCTGTTCGACAAGGGGCTTCTGGGCGCGGGAGCGACGTCAGTGGATGCGGTGGGGATCGAACTGCCGGATGGCTCGGTGCTGGGCGACAGCGGCAATGTAAAGTTCCGCTTTACCGATGTGTTCATGAAGATGGCTGCGGACGGCAGTCTGTAAGCGCCCATGCGCCTGATCAACCGCAAACCCAGCCGGGGCGGCGCGATCGCGCTGGCCGCCCTGCCCTTCGCCGCGCTGGCGCTGGCCTATCTGATCGGCTCGGGCCTTCGGTTGGCGGAGAACCCCGCCGACAAGCTGCTGCCCGCGCTGACGACGATGGGCCGGACCATCGAGGCGATGGCCTTCGCCCCTGACAAGAAATCGGGCGCGTATCTGCTGCTGGGCGACACAGCGTCCAGCCTTGGGCGGCTGTGGGCGGGGCTGGGCATCGCCACGGCAATCGCGCTGGTGCTGGGGCTGCTGACCGGCATCCTGCCGCTTGCGCGGGCGCTGCTGGCGCCGTTTGTCGCGGTGGTGTCGATGGTGCCGCCTCTGGCGTTGCTGCCGATCCTGTTCATTTTTCTGGGCCTTGGTGAGACCTCCAAGATCGCGCTGATCGTGATTGGCGTGGCGCCGATCCTGACGCGGGATCTGGCGCTGGCGGCACAGGCGCTGCCGCGTGAGCAGATCGTGAAGGCGGAAACGCTGTCGGCCTCGACCTGGCTGATCGCGATCCGTGTGGTTCTGCCGCAGATCTTGCCTCGGCTGATCGACAGTTTACGGCTGCAATTGGGGTCGGCGTTTCTGTTCCTGGTCGCAGCCGAGGCGATCTCGGCGGACAGCGGGCTGGGGTATCGCATCTTCCTCGTCCGCCGTTATCTGTCGATGGACGTGATCTTTCCCTATGTCGCGTGGATTACGCTTTTGGCCGTGGCCATGGACCTGGGCCTGACGCAAATCCGCAAGCGCGTGTTCCCGTGGTCGGAGTTGGAGCGCGGGACATGAGCGGGCTGGTGATCGACCGGGTGTGGAAGGAATACGGTGACCAGATCGTGCTGGAAAACGTCTCGCTGGTGATCGAACCACGGGCGTTTGTCGCGTTGGTTGGTCCTTCGGGCTGCGGCAAGACCACGTTCCTGCGGATGCTTCTGGGGCAGGAACGCCCGACGCGGGGGACGATCCTGCTGGACGGCCAGCCGCTACCGCCAGAGCCGGGCCCAGATCGGGGCGTGGTCTATCAGCGCTATTCGGTGTTTCCGCATTTGACGGTGCTGGGCAATGTGATGCTGGGACCGGAATTGCAGGCGAGCCGCGTGGTAGGCCGGCAGTTTGGCGCGTCTAGGCGCAAGCTGGCGGAGGAAGCGCGGGCGCTGCTGGCCGAGGTGGGGCTGGCGGGGTCCGAGGACAAATACCCCGCCCAGCTTTCGGGCGGGATGCAGCAGCGGCTGGCGCTGGCGCAGGCGCTGATGATGAAACCGCGCGTGCTGCTGCTGGACGAGCCGTTCGGCGCGCTGGACCCCGGGATACGGACCGACATTCACAAGCTTATGAAAAAGCTGTGGAACACCAGTGACTTGACCGTGGTGATGGTCACGCATGACCTGCGCGAGGCGTTCACGCTGGCCACCCGCGTCATTGCTTTTGAGCGCACCCGGAGCCGACCGGAGGAACTGGAGCGCTATGGTGCCACCGTGACCCGAGACATCGCGATCTGGCCGCCACGCATTCCGGGGCCGCCGACCTATTATACCGCCGACATTCTGCCCGGCCAGGACGACCTGACCGCCAATGGGCCATCCGCCGGGACGACCCGGCCCAGTCCCGAGGCCATGACATGATGCCCCATACCCCCCGCCCGGCTGCCGCCATCGCCGCCGACCGCGCCCGTTATGACGACCACCAGCGGCGCGGATTGAGCTTTACGCCCAAGGCGCCGCCGACGCCCAGCCCCCGGCCCGCGCCGGTGCCAGCGGCGGTGCTTTGGACCGAGATCATTCCGGGTGGCTGGTATTGGACCTGCCATCTGGCCAAGGGAGAGGTGTTGCGGCTGCAAGCGCAGGCGCTTGGGTCCAGCCTGTCGCTGGCGGCATGGTCGGCTGCGGACTCCAGCGAGCGGATGAACCTGCCCGATACGGTGAAGGTCCAGTGGACGACCGAACTGCGCAAGGGCCGGGTGATCTTTTCCGACATGGGTCGGGTGATACTGTCGATCACCGAGGACACTTCGGGCGCGCATGATGCGCTGACCGGGGGGGCGGGTGTGTCCGGTGCGGGCGCGCCAGGCGCGCGGAACACGCGGGACAACATGGTGCTGGCGGCGGGCAAGCTGGGGCTCGACCGGCGCGATCTGCCGGCGCTGATGACGTTCTTCGCGCCGGTTCGCGTCGATGCGGCGCGGCGGTTCTTCTGGAACGCGGCGCTGCTGTCGGGGGATGACTGGGTGGACTTGCGGGCCGAGATGGACCTGATGCTGGCTCTGTCGAACACGCGCCATCCCTTGGACCCCGCCACCGGCCCGGTGCCGCCGGTCACCGCGATGCGACTTCCCGCAAGGCCGGTGCCCGAGGATGACCTGTGCCGCACCGCAAGTGCCGAGGCGATCCGCGGCTTTGAAAACAATGGGAGGCGTTGAGATGGAACAGATCCACGATATCCCCGCCGAAAAACCGTGGTCGGGTCTGGTCCTGAAAGGCCAAACCATCCGCATCATCGACGCCTGCGGCCAGCAGGCCATCGACACGATCTTTTACAACGCCCATGATTTTGGCGAGCGCTACTCCAGTCAGGATACGGTGCGGCTGCAAGGCGCGGCCTATATCTCGACCGGGACGAAGATCGTCTCGTCTGAAGGCCGGGTGATGCTGACGGTCACGGCGGACACTTCGGGCCGGCATGACACCAGCGCGGGGTGCTGTTCGTGCGAAAGCAACACGGTGCGGTTCGGGCATGAAACCCGCTATCTGCACGCCTGCCGCGAGAATTTCCTGCTGGAACTGGCACGGCACGGCATGACCAAGCGCGACATCGTGCCCAACATCAACTTTTTCATGAACGTGCCGATCTCTCCCAACGGGACGATGACCATCGACGACGGGATTTCGGCGCCCGGGGATCATGTCGAGATGGTGGCCGAGATGGATGTGCTGTGCGTGATTTCCAACTGCCCGCAGATCAACAACCCCTGCAACGGCTTTGATCCTACACCCATTCGCGTTGAGATTGGGGATTAGGCCGATGTTCAAACGGGTGCTCGTGGCGAACCGGGGCGAGATCGCGGTGCGCATCATCAGGACGTTGCGCGAGATGGGGATATCCCCGGTCGCGGTCTGGTCGGATGCCGACCGGTTCGCGCCGCATGTGCGGCTGGCGGATCAGGCGGTGCGGCTGGGGCCGTCGCCGGCGGCGGAAAGCTATCTGAACGTGGAGGCGGTGATTGCCGCCTGCAAGGCGACCGGGGCCGAAGCGGTGCATCCGGGTTATGGCTTCCTGTCCGAGAACCTGACCTTTGCCGAGCGGCTTGCGGCGCAGGGGATCACCTTCATCGGTCCTGCGCCAAGCCACATCCGTGCCTTCGGGCTGAAACACACGGCGCGGGAACTCGCTTTGGCGGCGGGCGTGCCGTTGCTGCCGGGCTCGGGGCTGTTGACGGATGCGGACCATGCAGCCATCGAGGCTGCGCGGATTGGCTATCCTGTGATGCTGAAAAGCACGGCGGGCGGCGGCGGCATCGGGATGAGCCTTTGTGCGGATGAGGCGCGGCTGCGGGCGGCTTTCGCCAGTGTCGAGCGGACCGCGCAGGCCAGTTTCGGCGATGCGCGGACTTATGTGGAGCGTTTCGTGGCCGATGCGCGGCACGTCGAGGTGCAGGTCTTCGGCAATGGCGCCGGCCGGGTGGTGGCGCTGGGAGAGCGGGACTGTTCCTTGCAACGCCGAAACCAGAAGGTCATCGAGGAAACCCCTGCCCCCGGCCTGCCGGAGACGGTGCGGAAGGCGCTGCATCAGGCGGCGGTCGGTCTGTGCAGCAGCATCGGCTATGCCTCGGCGGGGACGGTGGAATTCCTTTATGACCCGGCGCGGGCGGAGTTCTACTTTCTGGAGGTGAACACCCGGTTGCAGGTGGAGCATCCGGTGACCGAGGCGGTTCTCGGGATTGATCTGGTGGAATGGATGGTGCGGCAGGCAGCGGGCGAGGACCCGATTCCGGCGGTGCTGCCGGTGCCCAAGGGTCATGCGTTCGAAGCGCGGCTTTACGCGGAAATGCCGCATGCAGGGTTTAGGCCCTCGGCCGGGCGGCTGACGGATGTGGCCTTTCCCGCAGCGGCCCGGATTGATGGCTGGATCGAGACCGGAATTGAGGTCACGCCGTTTTATGACCCGATGCTGGCCAAGATCATCGTCCATGGGCCGGATCGCCCCGCTGCGCTGGCCGCGCTGCGACAGGCGCTTGCGGAAACTCGTGTGGCCGGGATCGAGACCAACCTGGACTATCTGCGCGCGATTGCCGGATCGGACATGCTGGCGGCGGGCCGCTTGGCCACCACGGCGCTGGCGCGGCTGCCGTTTGCGCCGGACGGGATCGAGGTTCTGGCGCCCGGCGCGCAGTCCAGTTTGCAGGAACTGCCGGGGCGGCTGGGGCTGTGGCATGTGGGCGTGCCGCCCTCGGGTCCGATGGACGCGCGCAGCCACCGCAACGCCAACCGGCTTGTGGGCAATGCGCCCGATACGGCGGCGCTGGAAATGACGGTGAACGGGCCGACGCTGCGGTTCTTGTCGCCGGTGACACTGGCTTTGGCCGGGGCGGGCATGGCGATGACGCTGGACGGAGCGGCGGTGCCGGGACCGGTGGTTGCGGTGCCGGCGGGCGGGGTGCTGGCCATCGGCGGGATCACCGGCCCCGGGCAGCGCGCCTATCTTGCGGTGGCGGGCGGGTTTGCGGCGCCGGAAATCCTTGGCTCGCGCGCGACCTTTGCCTTGGGGATGTTCGGCGGCCATGCCACCGGCGTGTTGAAGACCGGCGATGTGCTGCATCTTGCGCGCGCCGCGACTGTCGCGCCTGCAAAGACCGAGCCTGCGCCGCTGACGCATGACTGGAGGTTGTCGGTGGTCTATGGCCCGCATGGCGCGCCGGATTTCTTCCAGCCGCGCGATATTGCCGAATTGTTCGAGGCGACTTACGAGGTCCATTTCAACTCTGCCCGCACCGGGGTCCGGCTGATCGGACCCGCCCCGCAGTGGGCGCGCAGCGACGGGGGCGAAGCGGGGCTGCATCCGTCAAACCTGCATGACAATGCCTATGCGGTTGGGTCCATCGACTTCACCGGCGACATGCCGATCCTGCTGGGGCCGGATGGGCCAAGTCTGGGCGGCTTTGTCTGCCCTGCCGTGGTTGCAGCAGAGGATATGTGGAAGCTTGGGCAACTGCACCCCGGCGACCGAGTGCGGTTTGTTGCGGCGATCCGTCCCGGGGACCCGGTGGCGGGGCCGGCAATTCTGGGGCTGGGTTCAGCCATTCTTGGCCAGGTGCCGGGCGAGGTGCCGGTCACCTACCGGCGGCAGGGCGATGAAAACCTGCTGGTCGAATACGGGGCCATGGCGCTGGACATCGAACTGCGGCTGCGCGTGCATACGCTGATGCAGGCGGTGCAGGCGGCGGGTCTGCCTCTGCTGGACCTGACTCCGGGCATCCGGTCGTTGCAGTTGCACTATGACCCGGGCCGTGTCACCCGCGCCGATCTGCTGACGGAACTGCGGCGGATCGAGGCGGGGTTGCCCGATGCCGCCTCGGTCAAGGTGCCGACGCGGACGGTGCATCTGCCGCTGTCATGGCGCGACCCGCAGACGGAACTTGCGATGCGGAAGTATCAAGAGCTGGTGCGGCCCAACGCGCCCTGGTGCCCGTCAAACGTCGAATTCATCCGGCGGATCAACGGGCTGGAAGATGAAGCGGCGGTGCAGCGGGTGATCTTCGACGCCCGTTATCTGGTGCTGGGGCTGGGGGATGTCTATCTCGGTGCGCCGGTGGCGACCCCGGTCGACCCGCGCCACCGGTTGGTGACCACGAAATACAACCCGGCCCGGACCTGGACTCCTGAAAATGCGGTGGGCATTGGCGGGGCTTATATGTGCATCTATGGCATGGAAGGGCCTGGCGGCTATCAGATGTTCGGGCGGACGATCCAGGTCTGGAACACCTGGCGGCGGACCGAAGCGTTCAAGGATCGGCCCTGGCTGCTGGATTTCTTCGACCAGGTGCAGTTCTTCCCGGTCTCGGCTGACGAGTTGCTGGACGCGCGCGAGGCATTCCCCCACGGTGCCTATCCAGTTCGGATCGAGGATGGCACGCTCGATTGGGCTTCCGAGAAGGCCCGGCTTTTGGCCGAGCAGCCCAGCATCGACACATTCAAACAGCGCCAGCAAGCCGCGTTCGAGGCGGAGCGGGAACGGTGGCGCGCCGAGGGGCTGGATACGTTTGTCGCCGAAGACTTCGGAGTGGCGCTGTCCAGCGACCTGCCAGAGGGCTGCATGGGCGTTGAAAGCCCGGTTCCGGGCAATGTCTGGAAATTCCTCGCAGAACCGGGGTCGAAAGTGCTCGCGGGGGATGTCATTGCCCTGCTGGAATCGATGAAGATGGAGATTGCCGTGACCGCCCCGACCTCGGGGCGTTTGCGAGAGTTGCGTGCCGCGCCGGGCCAGACGGTCCGGGCGGGGGATATACTGGCCGTGATGGAGACCTTGTGATGCTGCCCAAGATGCTGACGATGGAGGCGCTTAAGGCGGCCTATGCTGCTGGGATCACGCCGCTGGACGTGATCGAAGAGGTGATCGCGCGGCGGAATACGCTGGCGGATCGGGCGGTGTTCATCACCGAAACACCGGACGCGATGCTTCGGGCCGAGACGCTGGCAGTGATGGCGATGGATCGGGGATTGCCGCTTTGGGGCGTTCCCTTTGCGGTAAAGGACAACATCGACGTGGCGGGGCTGCCGACGACCGCCGCTTGCCAGGCTTTCGCCTATGATCCGGCGGCGGATGCCACGGTGATCGCCCGCCTGCGCGCTGCGGGGGCGATTGTCATCGGGAAGACCAACCTTGACCAGTTTGCGACTGGGCTGAATGGAACGCGATCTCCCCACGGGGCGCCGCGTTCGGTGTTCAATGCAGACTATGTCTCGGGCGGCTCGTCCTCGGGATCGGCGGTATCGGTCGCCTCGGGGCTGTGCAGTTTTGCCTTGGGGACGGATACGGCAGGGTCTGGACGGGTACCGGCGGCGTTCAACAATCTGGTCGGGCTGAAGCCGACGCCGGGGCTGGTGCCGAACACCGGCGTCGTGCCGGCGTGCCGGTCGGTGGATGTGGTGACGGTGTTTGCGGGGTCGGTGGTGGAGGCGGCTGCGGTGCGGAAGGTGATGGAGGGTTTGGACCCTGCCGACCCGTTCTCTCGCAAGGCTGGCCCGGTCGCTTTGCCGGCCAGGTTGCGGATCGGCGTGCTGGCGGGGGCCGAGCGGGAGTTCTTCGGCAATGCCGAGGTCGAGGCTTTGTATGACGCCGCGATTGTGCGGGCCGAGGGCTTGGGGGCGGTGATGGTGCCGTTCGACTACGCTCCGTTTCGCGAGGCGGCGGCGCTGCTCTATGACGGGCCATGGGTGGCCGAGCGGTTGGCGGCGGTAGAGGACTTCCTTGCCGCCCATCCCGACGCGTTTGAGCCGACCGTGCGTAAGATCATCGAGGGCGCGAAGGGCAAGACGGCGGTGGAGGCGTTCCGGGGGCGCTACAAGCTGGAGGCTTTGATGCAGGTCGTGGCGCCGGTCTGGGAGGCGGTGGATGTGCTGATGCTGCCGACCTCTCCCACCACCTGCACGGTGGCGGGGATGCTGGCGGAACCGATCCAGCGGAACAGCGAGTTTGGCCGCTATACGAATTTCGCCAACCTGATGGGGCTGGCGGCGATTGCGGTGCCGGGCGGGTTTGGGGCGTCGGGGCTGCCGGCGGGGATCACGCTGGTCGGGCCGGGGTTCAGCGATGACGCTTTGGTGCCGTTCGCGGCGGCGATGCATGCGGCGGCGGGATCGGGCATGGGGATCGACCGGGGGGCGGTTATTCCGGCGGCTCCGGTGGCGGCGCTGCCGGACGGGTGGGTGCCGATCGTGGTCGTTGGGGCGCATCTGACGGGGATGCCGCTGAACAAGGAATTGACCGGGCCGGGCGGGGTTTTGCTGGCCGAGACGCGGACGGCGGCGGATTACAAGCTGTATGCCCTGCCGGGCACGGTGCCGCCGAAGCCGGGGATGGTGCAGAGCCCTGGCTTTGCCGGGCCGGGGATTGCGGTGGAGGTCTGGGGGCTGCCTTTGGCGGCGTTCGGGGCGTTCGTCGCGCGGATTCCGGCACCTTTGGGGATCGGGAAAGTCGAGTTGGCGGATGGGTCTCGGGTCAGCGGGTTTTTGTGCGAGGCGCATGCGCTGGAGGGGGCGGAAGAGGTCACGCAGTTTGGCGGGTGGCGGGCTTATCGGGCGCAGGTTTGAGGGGGGCCTGAGACGTGTCCACTGCGGACACGTTTTCCGGTCCAATGAAATCAAAGACTTGCGATTTCAAATTTACGAAGCGTTCGGATTTGCCCAAGCCGGGAAAGCGGTGCCAAGAGTGAAGCAACGGAGCTTCGCACGGCTTTTGTGAAGACAGAAGTTGGGGGTTTCACACCCCCAAACCCCCGTGGAGGTATTTCTCTCCGCGGTGATATTGAGTGTGGGTGGCCCCCTAGAGGAACTCGACCGCTTTGTTCCACTGGATCAGCACGACGCAGCCAGGATCGCTCCAGACCCGGTGCGACGATCCCTCGGGGTTCAGCATCAGCGAGCCTGCGGGATAGTTGCCGCGCTCGTCGCTTTGGATG
>JANLQT010000239.1:0-3814 GCA_031368035.1 Rhodobacterales bacterium
AGCCTGCATGACGAGGCCGCCCGCGCGGGCTGGCTGTATTACGTCGGCGGCCTGACCCAGGACCAGATTGCGTCCGAACTGGGCGTCAGCCGCCAACGCGCGCAGCGCCTGGTCAGCCGCGCCATGGCCGAAGGGCTGATCCAGGTGCGCCTGTCCCACCGGATCGGCGCGTGCATGGACCTTGAAGCGCGGCTGACCGACCGCTTCGGCCTGACGCGCTGCCGGGTCGTGCCGCATCCGGGCAAGGGCGTGGACCTTGTGCGCGCGACGTCCCCCGCTGCGGCGGCGGAACTGGAACGGGTGCTGAAAATGCCCGAGGCGAAGGTGATCGCCCTTGGCACCGGGCGGTCCTTGCGCGGCATGGTCGATGCGATGGAGGGCGTGGATGCCCCCCAACACCGCCTCGTGTCCTTGATCGGCAACATCGCGCCGGATGGTTCCGCCAGCTTCTTCGACGTCGTGATGCGGATCGCCGACAAGGTCAACGCGCCGCACTATCCGATGCCGGTCCCGGTGATATCCACCACCGCCGAGGAAAACGACGCCTTCCACCGCCTCGCCCCCGTCCGCCGCGTGGTGGAACTCGCCCGGCAGGCCGATGTGATCTTTGTCGGCGTCGGCCAGATGTCGGATGACGCGCCTTTGCTGAAGGACGGGTTCGTCACGCGTGAGGAACTCGACGCGATGCAGGCTGCCGGCGCCGCCGGTGAAGTCGCTGGCTGGGTGTATGATTCGGACGGCAACTACCTTGATTTTGGCACCAACAAGCGCACCGGCGGGGTGCGGGTAGAGCGCGGACTGGGCCGTCCCGCGATTGGAATCGCCGCCGGACCCAGCAAGGTCCACGCCATTGCTGCAGCGCTGAAAGCAAAGATAATCAACGGCTTGGTCACCGACGAGACCACCGCTGCCGCTATTTTGACCCTCTGACCCTTCGCAGTTGCAGCATAAGAAGGCCCTTGACGGATCACCCGCGCGTGTGAGTAATTGCCCAGCAGGCGATGATTTGCTCATTCGCTTCTGTGGGAGGATACACATGAACATGACGCTCCGCGCCCTTCTGGGCGCGACGGCAGCGCTTACCCTGACGGGTATGGCGATGGCCGAAACCACCGAAATCACCGTCGCCACCGTGAACAACGGCGACATGGTCCGCATGCAGGGCCTGATGGATGATTTCTATGCCAAGAACCCCGACATCAAGGTCAACTGGGTCACGCTGGAAGAGAACGTCCTGCGCCAGAAAGTCACGACCGACATCGCCACCAAAGGCGGCCAGTTCGACGTGCTGACCATCGGCACCTATGAGGTTCCGATCTGGGGCAAGCAGGGCTGGCTGGTCGCGCTGGACGATCTGCCGGCGGACTACAACAAGGCCGACCTCTTGCCCGCCATCGCTGGCGGCCTGACGGTGGATGGCCATCTCTACGCCTCGCCGTTCTACGGCGAATCGTCGATGGTCATGTACCGCAAGGATCTGGTCGAGGCCGCTGGCCTGACCATGCCGGATGCCCCGACCTGGGCCGACATCAAGAAGATCGCCGACGCGACCACCGACAAGGCGAAAGAGCAGTACGGCATTTGCCTCCGCGGCAAGGCCGGCTGGGGCGAGAACATGGCCTTCCTGACCGCCATGTCCAACTCGTTCGGCGCCAAATGGTTCGACATGGACTGGAAAGCCCAGTTCGACAGCAAACCCTGGGCTGATACCCTGGCCTTCTATCTGGACCTGATGAACAACGACGGTCCTCCGGGCGCCTCGAACAACGGCTTCAACGAGAACCTCGCGCTGATGCAGCAAGGTCATTGCACCATGTGGATCGACGCGACGGTTGCCGCCTCGTTCGTGACGGGCAAAGACAGCACCGTGGCCGACAAGATGGGCTTCGCCCTCGCGCCGGACAACGGCCTCGGCAAGCGCGGCAACTGGCTTTGGGCCTGGTCGCTGGCCATTCCGGCCGGCACCCAGAAAGAGGCGGCCGCCAAGGCTTTCGTCAACTGGGCGACCAATCCGGCCTATCTGGACCTCGTCGCGTCCAAAGAAGGTTGGGCGAACGTTCCCCCGGGCACGCGCACTTCGCTGTATGCCAACCCGGAATATGCCAAGATCCCGTTTGCCAAGATGACGCTGGACAGCATCAACGCGGCTGACCCGACCCACCCGACCGTCGATCCGGTGCCCTATGTCGGCGTCCAGTTCGTCGCCATCCCGGAGTTTGCCGGTATCGCGACCGAAGTTGGCCAGCAGTTCTCGGCGGCGCTCGCCGGGACGACCTCGGCGGCTGATGCCCTGAAGAATGCGCAGGACATCACGACGCTTGCGATGACCAAGGCCGGTTACATCAAGTAACCAGTCCTCCCTGGAACGGGGCCGCATCTCTCAAAGGCGGCCCCGTTTTCGCATCCACGCTTTCAGGCCACGACCAAGATGGCCGCAAAATTCCCGTCAAGACACTCAGGAGGAGGTTCGTCATGGCCACCCAGCATTCCCGCGCAGCGGCCCGCCTGATGGTCGCGCCCTCGGTGATCCTGCTGTTTCTCTGGATGATCGTGCCCCTGGTCACGACGATCTATTTCAGCTTCCTGAACTATAACCTGCTGGTGCCGAAACCCAGCACCTGGGCCGGCTGGTCGAACTACTATTACTTCCTGACCGACCCGTCCTTCATCTCGTCCGTGATCGTGACCCTGTCCATCGTGCTGGGTGTCCTTCTGATCACCGTGGTCGGCGGCGTGCTTCTCGCCCTTTTGATGAACATGGAGTTCTGGGGGCAGGGCGTGGTCCGCGTGCTGGTGATCGCGCCGTTCTTCGTCATGCCGACGGTGTCGGCGCTGGTCTGGAAGAACATGTTCATGAACCCGGTGAACGGCATGTTCGCCCATATCGCCAAAGGGTTTGGCCTTCAGCCCTATGATTTTCTGTCGCAAGCGCCGCTGCTGTCGATCATCGGCATCGTCGCCTGGCAATGGCTGCCCTTCGCCACGCTGATCCTGCTGACCAGCCTGCAATCGCTGGACGGTGAGCAGCAAGAGGCGGCCGAAATGGACGGCGCGCCCTGGATCAGCCGGTTCTGGTATCTGACCGTCCCGCACCTGACCCGCGCCGTCACCGTGGTCATCCTGATCCAGACCATCTTCCTGCTGTCGGTCTTTGCCGAGATCTACGTGACCACCGCAGGCGGCCCCGGCACGGCGACCACCTCGCTGACCTACCTCGTCTACATCCAGTCCCTCGTGAAATACGACGTCGGCGGCGGCTCTGCGGGCGGCATCATCGCGGTCATTCTGGCCAATATCGTTGCGATCTTCGTGATGCGAATGATCGGCAAGAACCTGGACGCGTGAGGACATCATGGCCCGCAGCACCACCAAAACCCAGAAGACCATTGTCACCGTGGCCGCATGGTCCATCGGCTTCCTGATCTTCTTCCCGATCCTCTGGATCATCCTGATGAGCTTTCATACCGAGGGCGACGCGATCAAATCGCCGTTCGAGATGCTGGCCTCGCCCTGGACCTTCGAAAGCTATGAACTGGTGCAAACTCAGCGCGGCTATTTCACCTTCTTCATGAACTCGGTGGTGATCTCGGTCGGCTCGACCCTGCTGGCGCTGGTGATCGCGATACCCGCCGCCTGGTCGATGGCCTTCGTGCCGGGGCGGCGCACCAAGGACCTGCTGATGTGGATGCTGTCCACCAAGATGATGCCCGCCGTGGGTGTGCTGATCCCGATGTATCTGGGCTTCAAGACCCTCGGCCTTCTCGACACCCGCACCGGCCTTGTCGGCCTGATGACCCTGATCAACCTGCCGATC
>JANLQT010000280.1:0-3302 GCA_031368035.1 Rhodobacterales bacterium
CGACACCGACATGATCATCCCCAAGCAGTTCCTGAAAACCATCGCCCGCACCGGGCTTGGCAAGAACCTGTTCGATGAGATGCGCTTCACGCTGGACGGCCAGGAAATTCCGGAGTTCGTGCTGAACCAGCCGGCCTGGCGCCATGCCGAAATCATCGTTGCGGGCGACAACTTCGGTTGTGGGTCCTCCCGCGAGCATGCGCCCTGGGCGCTGCTGGATTTCGGCATCCGCTGCGTGATCTCGACCAGCTTTGCCGACATCTTCTACAACAACTGCTTCAAGAACGGCATTCTGCCGATCGTGATGCCGCAGGATGTGGTCGATGTGCTGATGGAGGACGCCAGGAAAGGCGCCAATGCCCGGCAGACCGTGGACCTTGAAGCGCAGACCGTCACCACGTCAGACGGGCGGGTCTTTGGCTTTGAGGTGGACAGCCACCGCAAGCACTGCCTGATGGGTGGGCTGGATGACATCGGCCTGACGCTTGAAAAGGCGGCCTCTATCGACTCGTTTGAGAAGAAGGCGGCGGTTCTTCGCCCATGGGCGTGACACAAAGGTCACGAGTTATTTCGTCTTGCGGTTGAACGGCGAGACTCCACAACATCTTGGGCCGCCCGGTGGGCGGCCTCATTTTTGCCGCAAGATTGATGCAATCCGGCGACACATCGCCCCCTAAATCGCCGCAAAGTTTGCGCCAGCTACCGGGACTGTTGCTGGACTTGGGGAAAGAAGGCACAAATTGGGCAAGAATGAGGCAGACCGCCATAAACAGCGGACAACGCACGGAACAAGTTCCCGACCATGGATCGGGTTCGTCCGGTCGAAAGGTGTCGAAGCAGTGTTTTCCAGACTGACTGGATCCGTCGTGCGCGCGGTCTTGGTGATGATTCTCATCGCCACGCCCACGGTTCTTCTGTTCGATCTGCGGCAGGACAGCCAACAACTGGTCGCTCTTGTGGCGCTGTTCGCCGGCGCGCTGACCTTTGCCGAATACAACTCGATCTACCCCGGCCTTGTGGAGTTCCGCGACGCCCCGCCCTTCAACCGCATGCGTTTCCTGATGCTGTTCGCCACGGTGTTCTGCCTGTCGGCGATCGAGCGGGGCCGCGTGCATCCGTCCACCATGACCGAGTTGATCCATGCCGTGGGCGCGGTGATCGGCTATTCCATGGATTTCCCCTATTCGCCGGTGCGACTGGCCACGCTGATGCTGCCGGGTGATGCCCCGCAAGCGCTGGTGGGCGCGGTGCGCACGGCAGCCGGCATGTCTTATCTGATTTCGCTGCTGTCGCTTGGCATCTTCGCCACTTTGATCGGCGCGGGGCGCTGGCCTAGCCGGGATAAGCCGTTCAACGTCTGGATCAACCTGCCGACCTTTGATCCGACCTCGGGCGGCGACGTCGTTGCGCGGTTGACGCGCGACAGCCGCATCAACATCGCGCTGGGTTTTTTGTTGCCGTTTCTGATTCCCGCCGTGGTACGCATTGCCGGCAACGGGTTCGTGCCGATGACCTTGACCTCGCCGCAGACCCTGATCTGGACGATGACCGCATGGGCTTTCCTTCCCGCTTCCTTGTTCATGCGCGGCATTGCGATGGGCCGCGTCGCCGAGATGATCCGCGAACGCCGCGCCGCCGAACGCGTGGGCGCCAGCCCGCGGTTTTCGGCAGCCTGATTGTGCTGCTGGCGTTGCCGGCCTTCGCCCGCGAGGTGAAGCTGGCGACCTGGGATGCCGGGCTGACGCGCGGCGGACCGGGCTATCTGCTGCGCGATCTTGGCAAAACGGATGAGCCGCAGACCAGCGCGGCGGTGCAGGTGCTGGCGGCGCTGGGCGCCGATGTCGTGGTGCTGACCGGCATGGATTACGATCTGTCCGGGCAAGCTTTGGCCGCGTTGCAAGCCCGGCTCGTGGCGGCAGGCGCGGACTATCCTTTCGCCCTGGCCCTGCGGCCCAACAGCGGGGTTCCGACCGGGCTGGATCTGGACCACGACGGCATTCTGAACAACCCGCGAGATGCGCAGGGCTATGGGCGGTTTCCGGGGCAGGCGGGGATCGCGGTTCTGTCGAGGCTGCCGCTGCAGGCCGAGGCGATGCAGGATTTCTCGGGCTATTTGTGGGCCGATCTGCCGGGCGCCGATCTGCCGCCCGACAGGACGGACGAGGCGAGGGCCGTACAACGCCTTGCCACCACAGGCTTTTATGACCTTCCGGTGCAGGTGGGTGGCACGGTGATGCACCTGTTCCTTTATGCCGCGACGCCGCCGGTGTTTGACGGGCCGGAAGATCGCAACGGGCGCCGCAATGCCGATGAGACCGGGTTCTGGCTGCATCTGCTGCAAGGTGAGATGGCCCTTGCGGTGCCGCGCACCGGTTTTGTGGTGATGGGGCTGGCCAACCTTGATCCCCAGGACGGCGACGGCAAGCCCGCCAGCTTGCGGGCGTTGCTGGCCAGTCCGCTGGTGCAGGACCCGGGACCGCGCGGCAGTTCGGGCCACACCGACCGCGGCGCGCAGGGCGACCCAGGCCTGGACACGTGGATTTCGAAAAGCGGCTGGGGGCTGCGCCTGGACTATGTCCTGCCCTCGGCCGATCTGAACGTGACCGGCGCGGGCGTGTTATGGCCCGCGCCGTCTGATCCTTTGGCGGCCGTGCTGGAGGCGGCCAGCGACCACCGGCCGGTTTGGGTGACCATCGAGGTGCCCTGAGAGGCTTCATGTGGGGTCAACCGCTCGATATGCTCGCGCAGGACGGTGTCGAGGCTGGTCATCCGGAAATCGGGCAGCAGGGCGGCCAGCGGGGCGGGGTCCAGCTCATGCGGCAGGTCATACAGGTAGCGCATCTCGCGCAATTCTCGCGCCAGTTCCCAGAACGGCGCGGCCAGGGTCATCGCCCACCACGGGAAGCGGCGGACTTTCAGGGGTTGGTCCAGCAACGCCTCAAGCTTGGCTTTCAGCCCGCCCATCGTCAGGGTGAAGCCGGCAAACGGCATGTCGGTGAAGGCCGGCAGGCTTTCGCGCTTTTCGGCCAGTGCCACGGCGGCGCGGGTCATGTCGGGCAGATAGGCCCAGGCGCGGGTGACCTCCATGCCCGCCAGCACTTCGATCCGGCCCTTGGCGAGACCCTTCAGCACGATCATGTTCAGAAAACTGCCCGGCTCTTCCGGCGCGATGAAATCCCCGCCCCGGATGATTATGGTCTGCATCCCCTCGGCGGCGGCGGCGCGATACTGCACCTCCATCGTCGCGCGGATTGCGCCCTTTTTCGCCACCGGGCGATGCCTGGTGTGCGGGCCCCAGGGGC
>JANLQT010000291.1:0-1928 GCA_031368035.1 Rhodobacterales bacterium
GACTGGCGGGGCAAGACTTGATGTTCGTGCCCGGTCAAATCTATAAGCCGTCCCCATATTTTGATCTGCCCTGGTGACTTCATCACGGTCGCTGAATCGTCCGCGCGCACCACGTCGCGCGATCACCTGCAAGGTCCGCAAAGCGCCTCAAGGCGGCTTCATCGAGCCCGGGCATCATCAGAACTGCCGCGACATCCGGCGCCTTTGCGCGAACGCTTTCACTGATCTCAGAAATCCGTCTGCGGATCAGTGGCACACCAATGCCAGTATCTACCGCAAACGCCGCCCAGCCCTGTGCATCCATTTCTGCCAGCGTCGCCCGCTTGCCGATCTTCATGGCAAGCTTTGGTGAAAGCTCGGGGAAGGCGACCGTTGTCAGCAGATCATACAGCGGAGCGAGGCGCGGGCCCTCCTGATCATAGAGGATGGAGAAGTTCTTCCCATGCGCGTCCGCATTGCCCGCGATCAGATTGAAGATGGCTGCGTCGAGTAGCTTCAGCACATCGACCGCGGGCCGGGCCGCGACGTCCCGCAATAGCGCGAAGCAATCTTTGAACGTTGGTCCGCCCTCACTGGCATACTTTGTCTCGGGCGGCACGCCCAGCGCCTGGCAGAAATCTTCCTGATGAATGCGGTGGACCGTACCGTCTGCTCTGTGCGTGCGATCATATCGTTCGACCAGCAGAAAGGTCCTGCCCTCCACAACGCGCGGTTCAACCGCCGCGACGTCAAGACCGATGCTGGCGGCCAGCCGCATTACGAAGGCTTCGTTCTCGGTGGTGGCCGCAAAGCGGGCAATCGGCGGCTTCAGGATGTGGGTGGTCGGCTGGCCCGGCGCAGGCAAAGCCACCGCGCCGTCCAGCAGAACCACCGGAATCTTGGACTGTGCCCCGGCCAGAGACAGCCGCAGTCCTTCTTCGCCCGCAAGCAGGGGACGGAGCGGCAAGGCGTCAAGGACCCGGATCAATCCGGCATCGTCAAGCCGGGTGGGTTGGGCGCCCGAATTGACAGAAGCCGGTTCCACGCCGGGTGGCAAAAGCTGAAGTGCACCTGCAACATCGCCGCCGAGGCGGTCGAGCAGCGCGAAATCATTGGCGCGTGAGACACCAAGCGCTTGGGCCGCCGCGTCGCGTTGACCTTCTTCGGGCAGCAGACCCCCGAAAAACGGGCGGCACTCGCGCCGTGAAAAGGGGTCCGCGCGTTTGGGCAATGATGCTGACAATGCCAGTGCACCGTCGCGCACCAGCCAATCAGGCGTATAGGCAAACCCAAGCTCGCCGTGCTGATTTTGTGTCAATTGGCCGACAAGATCACCGCCCCACCAGATGTTAAGCGTGCGCATCATGGCGTTACCGGCGCCCGGGGCGGGGTGATCTCAAAGCTGCAGCCCAGCGTCTGCAGAACCTGAAGCGCCTTACCGATCTGTGCCGTTGGTTTGCCCGCCTCCAAATCAACGATGAAGCGCAGGCCGACACCGGCCGCACCGGCAAGCTCGTCTTGCCGCAGACCAGCGGCCTTGCGGGTGGACCTTACAATCTCGCCGATCTCGGCTGGGGTGAGGGTGCGCTTTGCCATCATATTTACCGATCGGGATGCTAACGCAGATGACTACAACTGTCCAACAAGAAATTCCCGCTCGGGAAAAGTATGCAATGTACGCCTCAACTCTGCGGAAATATTCCCGATCGGGAATTCAAGTCGTTCGGCCATTAAGAGCATCCCGTCACAATTCGGATACCATTCCCATGGGTCGGTGCTCGTCACGCCTATCAACTAATACTCTGGAGTGTAACTGTTCCATCCCGGCGGCTCTGTTGCACAAATCAGCCTGAGGCCGAGTTTTCCCTTCCCTTGGTCGGAGTCATCCCACGCGTTGAGTTTGGGGCGTTCCGAGGGCTGTGAAGCGGTTCAGGATTGCTGCCCTGATC
>JANLQT010000391.1:0-3020 GCA_031368035.1 Rhodobacterales bacterium
GTTTGGGACATGGCGGGCCGGGCAAAGGACTGAAGCCTTGGCACAAGCGTCCCACAGCAGGGCTCCGCGGTCCAGTGGCAAGCCCCCGTGCGCGCCATCTACCAGGGGATTTGCACGCCGTTCTGATCGAAAAGCCGCCGGGATCAGGTCGCCCAAGACGTTCAGGATGGCTTGTGTCGCCAGCGCCGGCGGCATGGCGGGATGGGTGCCGCGCCAGCCGTCGGTCAGGGGCGTTTCGACCGTGGCGGGATGCAGCGTCACCACGATGGATTGCGGATGGCTGCGCGTCAGTTCGATGGACGCGATATGGACAAGCTGGTTCTGCGCCGCCTTGGCCGCGCGGTAGCAATACCACCCGCCAAGCCCGTTGTCGCCGATTGACCCGACCCGCGCCGACAGGGCCGCAAAGCGCACCACCCGGTCCTTCGGCATCAGGCGCAGCGCATGCTTCAAGACCAGCACCGGCCCTGGGCCTTGACCGCGAACTGCTGCATCAGCACGCCCCGATCCAGCCCCCGCAGCGCCTTTTCCGGCCCCTTGCCCGGCAGTGCGCAAAGCGACGGTCGCCACGATCACCGTATCAAAGGCCCCGGTCAGCCGGCTTATGGCCGCCGCCAGAAACGCCTCGTCCGTGACATCCGCCCCGTCGCTCGGCCGCGACAGACCCGACACCTGCGCCCCGCGCGCCGCCGCCTTGGCCTTCAGCGCCGCGCCGATGGCGCCCGTGTCCCCCAGGATCAAGACATGGTTCACGCGGCGGCTCCAGTTCTGCAAGGGTCCCGGGCAGGCCAACCCTAACCCAACAGGGGTACCAGTGGCCGCGCGTCATCCAATATTTGGGTCCCTCCCGCGCAAAACCCGCATTTCTTCCACGAGCGCGCGGCGATCTCAAATTTTTTCGTCGGCTCCGCAATCGCGGCGCCCCCCCCCCAAGTCAACAATGATCGTTCGGATATCGTGCCGCCTTGATCCTCACGTTGTCCGACGGCGTCTTGCCGGACCACTTGACCCCCGGGAACTGCGCCTCGAACCGTTTGGCGATTTCGAGATGATAGGCCAGCCAGCCTTCGCCGTGATTGTAACAGCCATGACGGAACGCCCAGGCATGCGAGATTTCATGCGCAAGGTTGGTGGGAGAATTGCCGCCAGGCCGATCCACGTTGATCCGAACCACCGGCGCCTTTGTGTCCGAGGTCATCGTCGTGTCACCATAAACCCCGCCCGGACCCAGATGCATCACCTCGACCCTTGCCACACCGGCACGCGTGGCCTCTTCGGCGAAGAAAGCAGCCATGTCAGGGTCAGGCATGATTTGCGAGAACGGCGCCAGAAGGGCGGGGCGCGCCGTGACCGGCCCCCCAGTGTCACAGGCCGACAGGGCCAGAAGGCCGCCCAGGATCAGCACCTTGCGAAGGGCCGCGACCCCGCCCATTCATTCAACCTTGATTTGAAATGACGTTTCGGGGGATTTGAACGACTTGCCGTTGCTGTCGTATTTCACAAAGCCGTTGAGGTTGTAGGTGCCCGCGCGGCCCGTAGTCAGCGCCAAAAGGCTCCCGGCCAAAATCGCCTTCGTTCTCATCATCCTGATGGTCCCCCCCCAAAAATCTGACTTTCGCCACCCGGCCAACAGTCAGCGGCAATTGGCGATCCGTCAATGAAATTGCCATTGCAACCCATCCGCAGCGGAATCCGCGATCACCCCCTTCCCTTCGCCGATTTCCCCCGTATAGTCCGGCCTCATGACCAAGACGCGCATCATCGCCGCGACCGCTGGGGCCTTTCGCCCCCGGATTGACCTTGGCCTGCTGCTTCTTACCCGCCTCTGAGCGTGCCCAAGGGCGCGACCGCTCGGAGGTGACAAGCGCCCGGACCACAGCAGCAAAAACTCTCCGAGGACCCATTCCATGACCGAACCGACCCAATCGGCCGCCGCAGCGCCTGCGGTCAAAACCGACCAACCCAAAACCGACCAACCCAAAACCGACCAGCCCAAAACCGACCAGCCTCGTGTCGTGATTTTCGACACCACCCTGCGCGACGGCGAACAATCGCCGGGCGCGACCATGACTCATGACGAAAAACTGGAGATCGCCGGCCTTCTGGACGAGATGGGCGTCGATGTGATCGAAGCCGGTTTCCCCATCGCCTCGGAAGGCGATTTCAACGCGGTGGCGGAAGTCGCCCGGCGCGCGAAGAACTCCACGATTTGCGGTCTGGCGCGGGCCAATTACAAAGACATCGACCGCTGCTGGGAGGCGGTGAAACACGCGAAATCCCCGCGCATTCACACCTTCATCGGCACCTCGCCCCTGCACCGCGCCATTCCGAATCTGGACATGGACCAGATGGCGACCCGCATCCACGACACCGTGACCCATGCCCGCAACCTGTGCGACAACGTGCAATGGTCGCCGATGGATGCGACGCGCACCGAGCATGATTATCTGTGCCGCGTGGTGGAAATCGCAATCAAGGCCGGGGCGACGACGATCAACATCCCCGATACGGTCGGCTATACCTATCCGTTCGAAAGCGCCAAGTTGATCACCATGCTGCTGGAGCGCGTGCCGGGCGCCGACGAGGTCATCTTCGCCACCCATTGCCACAACGACCTCGGCATGGCGACCGCCAACTCGCTGGCCGCCGTGGAAGCCGGCGCGCGGCAGATCGAATGCACCATCAACGGTCTGGGCGAACGGGCCGGCAATACCGCGCTGGAAGAGGTCGTCATGGCGATGAAAGTGCGCAATGACATCCTGCCCTACCAGACCCGGATTGATACGACGCGGATCATGAACCTGTCGCGCAAGGTCAGTTCGGTCTCGGGGTTTGCGGTGCAGTTCAACAAGGCCATCGTCGGCAAGAACGCCTTTGCGCATGAGTCCGGCATCCATCAGGACGGCATGCTGAAGAACGCCGAGACGTTCGAGATCATGCGGCCGCAGGACATCGGGCTGGCGGATACCTCGCTGGTGATGGGCAAGCATTCGGGGCGGGCGGCGCTGCGGGCCAAGCTG
>JANLQT010000403.1:0-5165 GCA_031368035.1 Rhodobacterales bacterium
CCATCGCCCTCGTCGGCAACGCCCGCAGCCTGTCCGAGACCCGTTACGGCGCCGAGATCGACGCCGCGACCCAGGTCATCCGCATCAACCGCGCCCCGATGCCCGCCGCCACCAGCCACGGCACCCGCACCGACGCACTGGCGCTGGCCACCAGCATCGACGCCGAAACCCTCGCCCGCCTGAATCCCGCACTGACCTTCTGGATGTCGCACAAGCGCAAGCGCCTGCCTTGGCCCGTGGCCAGCCATCCCGGCTTTGTCCTTCCGCCGCTGACAGATTTCAACCGCCTGAAGGCCACACTGGGCGCCCCGCCCACCACGGGCCTGCTGATGATCGACTTGCTGTCCCGCAGCCCGGCCACCCAAGTCATCCTCTACGGCTTCGACTTCTTCGCCAGCACGTCTTTGACCGGAAGCCGCACGGCAGCCCAGGTCCCGCATGACTTCGCCGCCGAACGCGCCTTCACCCTGGCGCTGATGGCCCGCGACCCCCGTTTCCACCTTCGCACGGCCTCCGCTTTAACGGAATAAGCCGCAGATCGGCGGAGACTTCGCGCAACCCCCCATTCGCCGCTTCCCACCCCCGCCTGCATGGGGTAAGCGCGCTTTCGTCTTTGACAAAGGAGAGAACCCCGATGGGCTACAAAGTCGTCGTCGCGGGTGCCACGGGCAACGTGGGCCGCGAAATGCTGAACATCCTCGCTGAGCGCGAGTTCCCGGTGGACGAGATCGTGGCGCTGGCGTCGCGCAAATCGCTTGGCACCGAAGTCAGCTTTGGCGAGAAGACTTTGAAGACAAAAGACCTTGATACCTTTGATTTCAAGGGCTGGGACATTGCGCTGTTCGCCATCGGCTCGGATGCGACCAAGATCTACGCGCCCAAGGCGGCGGCGGCGGGCTGCGTGGTGATCGACAATTCCTCGCTGTATCGCTACGACCCGCAAGTGCCGCTGATCGTGCCGGAAGTGAATGCGGATGCGATTTTCGGCTATAAAAACAAGATGATCATCGCCAACCCGAACTGTTCCACCGCGCAGATGGTTGTGGCGCTGAAGCCGCTGCACGACCGCGCCCGGATCAAGCGCGTGGTGGTGGCGACCTATCAATCGGTGTCTGGCGCGGGCAAAGAGGCGATTGACGAGCTTTGGGACCAGACCAAGGGCATGTATGTCCCGGGCCAAGGCGTCGCGCCGCGCATTTTCCCCAAGCAGATCGCCTTCAACGTGATCCCGCAGATCGACGTGTTCCTGGACTCGGGCGAGACCAAGGAAGAATGGAAGATGGTGGCCGAGACCAAGAAGATCCTCGACCCCAAGATCAAGGTCGTGGCCACCTGCGTGCGCGTGCCGGTGTTCGTCGGCCATTCCGAAGCGATCAACATCGAATTTGACGAGCCGATCGACTGGGAAGAGGCGCAAGACATCCTGCGCGAAGCGCCCGGCGTGCTGCTGATCGACAAGCGCGAACCCGGTGGCTACATCACGCCGATCGAATGTGTCGGCGAATATGCGACCTATGTCAGCCGGGTGCGGCAAGATTCGACGGTCGAGAACGGACTGTCGCTGTGGGTGGTGTCCGACAACCTGCGCAAGGGCGCGGCGCTGAACGCGGTGCAGATTGCCGAACTGCTGGGATCGAAGTGCCTGAAGAAGGGCTGACACCGGTAGGTCGAGGTGTTTGACCCCGTCCGCATGACCAGCGGGCGGGGTTCTGCTTTGCCAGGGGTGAAGCAGCGGAGCTTCGCAAGTCTTTGTGTCACGTCTCAGCGTTCCGCTGAGCCGCTCCGAACATTGGGGGTGACGCACTCCCAAACCCCGTGGAGGTATTTGGGCCACAGTGATGATGCAGAAGCGGACGGTCAGGCAGCCGTCGCCGCGCCCCAGGGTCCGGCGCGGCGGGCTTCGCCGCGCAAGGCGGCCTCGAACCCTGCGAACAGGCGGCGCATCACCGGTTTCTTGTAGGGGAACAGCCCCGCATCATCGAGGTCATGCACGATCATCGCCACATCCGCCTCGAACAGCACCAGCCGTCCGTCCGGCATTTCGGCGCAGTCGAGCCCGAGGTAATCGAGGCCAAGCCGGCCCGCGATTGCGGACAGCGTTTCGGCATGGCGGGCCGCGAAGGCGTCGAAATCCGCCATCCAGGCGGCTTCGCGGGCGCGGCGACCCGCGTGCTCGGTCATCTCGGCATTCAGGTAATGCACCATCCAGTGGCGCGAGACCGCCATATGGCTGGCAAAGGCCACGCCGCCGATCAAGGCGATGCGATATTTGACGAACCAGCCACCCGCGTCGCGGTAATCCACGAAGGGGGTCAGCGTCAACTCGCGCGCATGGGTGCTCTCCAGCCAGTCGGCAGCCTCGTCGGCGGTTTCGATGCGCGCGAGTCCCGCGCCGGCATGGCTGCCAAGCGGGCGCAGCAGCACCTGCGCCTCGATTGGGCGGGCGAGCAGGGCGTTGCGGGTCAGCCGTTCCACCTGCGGCATCAAGAGGCCGGGGATGTCCTGCAAAGCCTCGGCCACGCCTTCGCGCGTCAGTTGCGCAATGCGGGCGGCGCGTCCGTTCATCACCGGGCGGGGATGGGCGGACAAAAGCTGCTCCATCCGCGCCAGCACCGGGGCGTTGCCCGGCGATTCGGCGACGGCGAGGAAGGCAAGGTCATGCGGGGGCAGATCGTCCAGATTGTCCATCTCGGCATCGACGTACTGCAGGATCAGCGTCACATCGCGGTCCGCCAGCAGGAAATCGATCGGCGTATTGGCCATGAAATCGCCGGGAGTGACAAAGGCCAGCACGGTGAAGCCGCGCCCCGGGCGGATCACGAAGCTGCGCGACAAGGCCAGCACATTGGCCTGCATCTCCAGCCCCTCGCGCGCCAGTGCGCCGCCTTGCGTCATCAGCAGCGTCGCCAGATCCATCACCGCGCCGGGGGCGGCCACCTCGGCGCCCAGCACCAGCGCGCGGGTCAACGGGCCAAGATCGTCGCCTTGCCAGACCCGGCGCAGGATCGCAGCGGGCCCAAGGCAGACCGGCAGTTCGGGCGGGGCAGGGGGCAGCGCGGGGCGGGCGGGCAGAAGCGCGGGGCGGGCGGGCACATAGGGCCGGCCAAGGTCCTGCTGGACCGGGGCTTGGATCAACATTCTGTTTCCTCGGGCCGGGGAATCGGCCCTGACCCAAGGTTAAGCGCCAAGGTTTAACGGAGCGTTTGCGCCCTTATGCCCCCGCCGCCTTCAGCGCCTTTTCCAGATCGTCGGCCTCTTCGCAGGCCCCGCACAGGCCCTGCAACTTGGCGAAATTGGCCTTGGCCGCGTCGATCTTGCCTTGGGTGATGAACAACTCGCCCTGATATTCCAGCGCGCCCAGATGGTTCGGGTTGATCGTCAGCACCTTCAGATAAGCCGCATCCGAGGCGTCAAGCTGGCCCACGTTGCGATAGGAAAACCCCAGCAGGTTCCAGGCATCGGCATTCTTCGGCTCGGCCTTGGTGATGGCCACCAGCATTGGCAGCGCGGCGGCATAGTTTCCGCTGTCCACCGTGGCCTTGGCCACGGCAAAGCTTGTTGCGCTGGACGAGGACGAGGACGATGACGAGCCGTCCGACGTGCCCTCGGCGGAAATTGGTAATCCTGTCACGGCAATTAGGCCGAAAATCGCTACGGCCAAGTGAGTGGCTCGAATGCGCATGGCAAATCCTCCTGTATGGGCTAAGGCATGAACGCCGTCGGTGTTATGCAGTTCAACCCGAGGCGACGCTATCGACCAAAGTCGCACGACTGTGTCGATAGTAGTGAGGAATTCCCGGAAGTGGTGAGCTTTTGCAGTGAGAACTTGTCGAAATCACGCCCGTCCCTTCGATGCGGCGGGCAGAAGGAGCTGTCGATTTGGGGCACACAAAAACCACCAGCCGCGCTGTCGCGCTGATCGTCCAGGCTTGGCGCAAAAGCGCGCCCATGTTCCGGACCTATGATAACACGCGGCCAAAGGCTGGTGTCAGCCGCGACGAGATAAAGGATCTATTTTACCATGATCTCTACGGCGCCCTCGTGAGGCGGAACGCCCTTGCCCGCGCAACACCTCGAACTGAAACCAGTCAGGCAGACGAAGGTCCCATCATGAGCACGCCCCAGACAGATCCCTTGAGCCTCGTTCACCGCGCGCGGAGGAATCGCATCGTCGCCCTGATGGCCCGCGACCTCAGGCGGATTGTTGTTGCCGCAGAACCGGTGCCCCTGCACGAGCCGCTGGTCCTGAAGCTCACCGACCGCATCGGCATCGCCAACAGCAATTTCGCCCCGAACGGAAATCTGCCGGACCCCCGGCGCCTTCACCTGACGATGGCGGGCTAAAGCAGACCTTCGCCCCGCAGCACCTGCCGAATCGACAGGGCGGTCTTGTCCACCATCTCGCCCAGTTCGGCCTCGGTGGCGTTGTAGGGCGGCGCCAGGATCACGATGTCGCCGTTGACGCCATCGACATTGCCGCCCACCGGATAGCAGATCAGCCCGTTCTCCAGCGCCTGCTGACGGATCTTCAGGTGCAGCTTGCGCTCGGCCCGGAACGGCTTGCGGCTGGCGCGGTCCGCCACCAGTTCGGCGGCGATGAAATGACCCCGCCCACGAATGTCGCCGATGGCCTCGACCCCCGCCAAACCGCTGGCGAGCCAGTCCTTCAGCTTCGGCCCGTTCGCCGCCACACGTTCCACCAGCCGCTCGCGCGCGACGATGCGCTGCACGGCGACGCCCGCCGCGCAGGCCGCGGTATGGCCGGTGAATGTGTGGCCGGTGCCAAAGGCGCCATGCGCCGCATGGATCGCATCCGACACCGCCTTGGTGCAGATCGCGGCCCCCAAGGGCATGTATCCGGCCGCCAGACCCTTGGCGATCGACATGATATCGGGCTCGACTCCGTCATGCGCCAGCGCCCGCCAGGTGCCGCAGCGCCCTGCGCCACACATCACCTCGTCCGCGATCATCAGCACGCCGTATTTCGAGCAAATCTCGCGCACCGCCTGGGCGTAGCCATCCGGAGCCGGCACACATCCGCCCGCCGCCCCAACCACCGGTTCAAAGATGAAGGCGCAGATCGTCTCTGGCCCGGCGCGCAGGATCGCCGCTTCCAGTTCCGCCGCGCAGGCCGCGCCCGTCGTGTCCGCGCTTGCGCCGTCCAC
>JANLQT010000431.1:0-9266 GCA_031368035.1 Rhodobacterales bacterium
ACGCGACAACCGTATCTTTCGTCATGTGGCATATCCTTTTCTCTGCGAGAACTGCGGCGCGTCAACAACGCCTTGATATGCCACCCAATCCCCCCGTCACCAACTTTCAGCTATAGCTCTCTTTGCCCCCGATGCGCTGTCTGGGCGGACGGCACTGGTGACGGGCGGGGGCAGCGGCGTCGGCCTTGCCATCGCTACGGCGCTTGTGGGGGCCGGAGCCAGCGTCGTGCTGGCCAGCCGCAAACTTGACCGGATGGAGGCGGCGGCCGAAGGACTTCGTGCCACAGGTGGGCGGGCCATTGCGGTTGTCGCCGATGTGCGGCAGCCCGAAGCGGTCGAGACCGCGGTGGCGGTGGCGGTGAAGGCTTATGGCGGTCTGGACATCGTGATCGCCAACGCGGCGGGCAATTTCGTGGTGCCCTTTGCCGACATGTCCTTCAACGCCTGGCGGACAGTGGTCGATATTGATCTGCACGGCACGTTTCACTGCGCCAAAGCCGCCTATCCGCATCTGAAGGCCTCCGCCCATGGCGGGCGGTTCATCGCGATCTCGACCATGCGCGCGCTGGAGGGTTGGCCGGGCTGCGCCCATGCGGCGTCGGCCAAGGCCGGGGTGATCTCGCTGATCCGCACGCTGGCGGTGGAATGGGGGCCGGACGGCATCCTGTGCAACACGATTGCGCCGGGGCCGATTGCCGGGACCGAAGGGGTCCAGCGTTTGTATCAGGCCACCGGTACGGCCGGGGACGAGGTGGCCGGCGTGCCGCTGGGGCGGATGGGGCAGGGGACGGATGTGGCGCAAGCCGCGCTGTATCTGTGCTCGGACGCGGGAAGTTTCGTGACGGGGACCGATCTGGTCGTGGATGGAGGGCGGTCGCGGCAACGCGGCCCGGCCCTGGCATAGGGGAGGATGGAGATGAGTGAAAATAGGCTTCCGATGTCGCTGCGCGGCACGGTGTGTCACGGCGACAAGCGCGGGCGGGTGCTGGGATTTCCGACCGCCAATCTGAATGGCGAGACGCCCTGCGAGATGGCTTATGGGGTTTACGCCTCGACGACGCGGATCGCGGACAGGTCCTACCCTTCGGTCACGTCCTATGGCACGCGGCCGACGTTCGATGGGTTCGATACGCGGATCGAGACGCATATCCTTGATTTCAATGAGGATATCTACGGGCGCGAGATCGAGGTGGACCTTGTGGCCTTCATCCGGCCCGAGCTGCGCTTCACCTCGATGGACGAGCTGATCGACGCCATCCACGGCGATATGAAGGCCGTCCGCGCCTTTCACGCGCCGGCAGGACAACAGGGAGAGGGAGTGCAACAATGAATGCGAACATGAAGGGCGCGGGCTACATGGTGCTGGCTGGCATCTGCTTTGCCTTGGCCAACGCGGTCACCTGGACCGTCACTTACAAGATGGGCTTCAAGGCCCAGTCCGATGCGTTTTGGCAATATGCCATCGCCACGGCCTTTTCGCTGCCCTTCATCTGGCGGCACGGTCTGGCCAGCATGAAGACCAAGCATCCGGTGCTGCATTTGGTGCGGATCGTGTTGGCGGTGCTGGGCGTGCAGGCCTTCACCCAGGCTTTCGCCAGCGGCATGGCACCCTGGCATGTGATCGCCCTGCTGATGACCTCGCCGTTCTTCGTGATGTTCGGCGCGGCCGTCCTGCTGGGCGAAAAGGTCGGGGCCAACCGCTGGATCGCAGCCATCATCGGCTTTGCTGGCGCGATGATCCTGCTGCGCCCCTGGGAAAGCGGGTTCAGCATGACCACGCTGCTGCCTATCGTGGCGGCAATCACCTGGGGCGGTGCCTCGCTGATCACCAAACGCCTGACACGGGACGAGGCGCAAACCTCGATCACGATGTGGCTGCTGGTGCTGTTGACGCCGGTGAACCTGCTGTTCTCGCTGCAGGCGGGTTTCGAAGTGCCGACGGGCAACATCTTGGGACTGCTGCTGGTGGGCGGCGCGATCATGTATTTCGCCCAGCATTTCCTGACGCTCAGCTATGCCTCGGCGGATGCGGCCTTCGTACAGCCCTTTGATGACCTGAAGCTGTTCTCGAACATCCTGGTCAGCTGGCTCGTGCTTGGATTTGCACCGGACATGACTTACTGGCCGGGCATCCTGATGGTCTTCACCGGCTCGGCCTATCTTCTGTGGTCCGAGCGGGGTCGGACGCAAGGCGCTGCGCTGGCCTGAAGCGTCGCACCGAAATGATAAGGGCCGCGCAGATCGCGCGGCCCTTTTTCTTATGCTGTAGGTATCCCTAAAGCATCGCGGAAACCAACAGGGGCGAGGTATAGGCTTCCAGACCCGAAGCCGCTGTCCAGGATGCCACCGAAGGGCGTTTCCGGCAGACCCATCGAGAAGTGGTTGATCCCCAGCATCCCCGAACGCACCGAGCGCGTGATCTTGGCGGCAGTATGCGCGTTGGTGGTGAAGGCGTAAGACGCGAGGCCTACGGGCAGCCGGTTCGCCTCGGCTAGGGCTTCGTCGATCGAGCCGACACGGGACACCAGGGCAAGTGGACCGAAAGGTTCGTCGTTCATCGCCAGAAGCCCGGAATGGGCCTCGGCGACCACGGTGGGCGCATGGAAGTTTCCGGTGTTGCCGATGGCATCCCCGCCCGCCGTCACGCGGGCGCCCTTGGCGCGGGCATCCGCCACCATGGCCGAGATCACGTTGCGCTGATTGCGCGTGCACAGCGGTCCCATCGTGGTGCCATCTTCCAGCCCGTGACCCACCTTGATGCGCGAAGCCGCCTGCGACAGGCCCTCCACGAAGTCCTCATAGACTGCATCCTCGACCAGGAACCGCGTGGGCGACACGCAGACCTGCCCGGAGTTGCGGAACTTCCATTGCGCCGCCAGTGGGATCAGCTTGGCCATGTCCGCATCGCGGGCGACAATGACCGGGGCGTGGCCGCCGAGTTCCATCGTGACCTTCTTCAGGTATTCCCCCGCCAAAGCCGCGACGATGCGCCCGACGCGGGTCGATCCAGTCAGGCTGACCTTGCGAATTTCGGGCGACTTGATCAGGGCTTCCGAAATCAGGGACGAACTGCCCCAGATCACGCTGATCGCATGGGGCGGCAGGCCCGCTTCCAGAAGGCACATGGCGATGTGCCAGGTCGTGACGGGCGTCGCCTCGGACGGTTTTGCCACGACTGAACAGCCCGCCGCCAGCGCGGGGGCGATCTTCTGCATCATGCCCCAGGCCGGAAAGTTCCAGGGCGCCAGAGCCGCGACCGGACCGAGCGGTTTGCGAAGGACCCGCAGGTCGGATTCCGCGGACCGGCCGGGAATGATGCGACCATAGGACCGACGGCCCTCTTCAGCGAACCATTCCAGCAGGTCGGCCGAACCGGCCCATTCGAGCCGGGCCTGCGCCAGTGGCTTGCCCTGTTCCAGCGTCATGCAGCGCGCGGCTTCTTCGGTGCGCGCGCGCATCAGGTCGGCGGCGCGGCGCAGGACCTTGGAGCGTTCATAGGACGAGACAGCAGACCACTCACCATAGCCCTTGAGAGCGGACGCAGCCGCCTCGGCCACTTCTGAAAGGCCAGCTTTGGGCAGGGCGGCCAGCACCTCGTCGGTGGCGGGATCTGTGACCTCCAGGATTCCCGCACTGCCTTGGTGGCGCTGCACGCCGCCGATTATCAAACCTGCTTCAGGAAACATCTGGTCCTCTTTTCCTTTTTGTTCATTTGACCACGCCGATTTTGGCCCGGTCCGTGGTCAGGGCCACGGCGATCAGGATGGCGATGCCGAAGACAACGTCCTGACTTTCCGGCGGCAGGCCCGAGATCGTCACGCCGACCCGGATCAGGATCGCGATCAGCCCGCCGATCAGGCTGGACAGCACCCCGCCGACACCGCCGGAAATGGCGGTGCCGCCAACCACGACGCCAACAAGCGCGGGTAACAGAAGACTGTTGGCCATGGTGGCGCTGGCAAACATCGTCTGCGAGATCATCATGACCCCGCCCAGCGCCGCGCAGGCCGCCGAAACCGCAAAGGCAAAGGCGCGAATAAGGTCGCGGCGCGCGCCCGAGATATAGACGGCAATCTCGTTCGCGCCGAAGGCGTAGATCGTGCGCCCCAGATTGGTCACCCGCAGCGTCAGGGCCAGAAGACCGGCCACGTTCAGGACAAGGAGGAACGAGTTAGAAATGCCCGCCGACTTCCCGCCGAGCAAGTCATAGATCCAGATCCCCGGCGTGATGCCGACCATGGCGGCCCCGGTCAGATACATGGCCAATCCCTTGAAGATACCGAGGGCGCCAAGCGAGATCACGAAGGACGGGACTTGCAGCCGCCCGATCATATAGCCCTGCACCCCGCCGATGACAGCCGCACCCGCCACGACGATAAAGGCACTGGCCGAGCCGAGCGTTGGCGCCAGCATGGCGGCCACGACCGCCGCCAAAGACGCCATCGCGGCAATCGACAGGTCCAGACAGCCCAGCAGGATCGGAAGCGTCGCGCCGACGATCATGATCAGCATGGGGGAGTTGTCCTTGAGCAGCGAGTTCATCGCCCGCCAGCGCAGGATGCCCGGCGCCGCGGAGGCGACCATGGTCAGGATCAGGGCGAAAACCAGCACGGCCCCATAGCGGCGCAGGAGTATCAGGCCCTTGGAAAGGATGCTGTCAGTGTTCATCGCTTTTCCCTCACACCATGGCCTTGACGAGTTCTTCTTCCGAAGGCGGTGCGGCCTGCACGCCTTCGATCTGCGCGCTGACGCGGCCGTCCTTCATCACGATGATCGAATCCGCCAAGGTCAGGACCTCGTCCAGCGTGTCGGCGACCAAGAGGATCGCCAGACCCTGATCGGCAAGCTCGCGGATCACCGTGAACAGGTCGGATCGCGCCCCGGGGTCAAGGCCGCGGGTCGGATGGTCCAGCATCAGCACCTTCAGCGTCTTGCCGAACAGCCACTTGCTGAGCACGACCTTTTGCTGATTTCCGCCGGACAGGTTGTCGATCGGGTGACCGATGGACGGGGTCTTGATAGCCAGCTTTCGCACCCAGCCCTCGACCATGCCGCGTTCCCTGGCGCGCGAGATGACACCGGCGCCGTGCCCGTGTTGCCAGCCATAGGTGATGGCGACATTTTCGGACACCGAGGTATTGCGGATCATGCCTTCGGTCTTTCGCTCGGCGGGCAGATAGCCGATCCCCTTCGCCACAGCCTCGGCCGGGCTGTCGATGGTCAGCGGGGTGCCGAAGTAGTCGATCTTGCCCTGCCATTCGTCCGCCATGCCGAAGACCGTGCGGAGGATGGTCTCGGCGCCAGAGCCTTGAACACCGATCAGGCCAAGGATTTCGCCTGGGGCCAGAGTAAGGCTGATGTCCTCGATCTCGCCCGGCACGGTGACGTTCTTCAGGGTCAGGGCCGGCTTGCCACCGATTTGAACCTGGCGCGGCTTGCGGTCGGCGCGGTTGACGCGCTGCTTTCCGACCATCAACTCGTAAAGCTCGTCGACATTGACATGGGCCTTGTCGCGGTCGGCCACGTTGCGCCCGTCGCTCATCACATAAACGCGGTCGGAGATGTCGAGGATTTCGTCCATGCGGTGCTAGACGAACACGACCGAGGAGCGGTGCTTTATCCGGCGGATCTGACCGAAAAGCGCCTGAATCTCGGGCGGGTTCAGAACCGCTGTAGGTTCGTCGAACAGGATGACCAGATGGCCATGCACCAGTTCCTCCAGCGACAGGACCTTGGCGAGTTCCACCCTTTGCCGCTGGCCAAAGCTCAGCTCTGACACCGGGGTGAACGGGTCAATGTCCAGTTCGACCTTGTCCAACTGATACTTGGCCCGGTCGCGCAGGTTGGCCCAGCGATAGACCCCCATCCGGGTTGAGGTGGCGGGTTTGTCCAGAAACAGGTTCTCGGCCACGGTCAGCGAGGTAATCAGCGATTGTTCCTGATGCACCAGACCGATGCCCGCACGGGCCGCCTCCAGCGGCGAGCGCAACTGCACGACATTGCCGGCGACGCGGATCGTGCCGCTGTCGGGGCGGTGCAGACCTGCCATGACCTTCATGATCGTTGATTTGCCCGAGCCGTTCTGCCCGATCAGCCCCAGAACCTCGCCCTCGTTCAGCGAAAGGCTGACATGGTCGAGCGCCGTGACCTCGCCGAAACGCTTGCTGATGCCGTCCAGTTGGAATGCAGCCGTCATTTGATGACCCTGATCTTGCGCCGCAGGTGCCAGGTCGACCCGGCCACGGCCACGATGATGACGGCGCCTTCCAGCGCGCTTTGTAGCAAGGGATCGACACCGACCTGGATCAGCCCGTTGCGCAGGGTGACAAGGATCAGCACGCCGATCATCGACTGACGCACGCCGCCATGCCCGCCGGAAAGGAGTGTGCCGCCCAGAACGCAGGCCGCGATCGAGTGGAACAGAAGCCCCACACCAGAGGCCGTGTTGCCAACACCGATCCGCGCACCCAGCAGGATGCCGGCCAGGGCATAACAGGCCCCGGCCAGGGCAAAGGCCGCGATCTTGTGGCGATTGACCTTGATGCCTGCCATGATCAACACGGTCTCGTTCTCGCCGATGGCGCGGGTCAGGTGGCCGAAGCGTGTGTGCTTTTCCACCAGGATGCTGAGAATGACCAAGGCGAAGGCCAGATAAACGATCCAGCTGAGTCCCCACTGCTTTTCGATGGCGAGCGCGGTGATCCGTGTGTCCAGAATCTGCGGCAGACGGCCCGGATAGGCCAGGGCGGCAAGGCCGACGGTGGTCAGCCACATGCCAAGGGTCACGATCAGGGACGGCATCCGCACATAGATCGAAATGATCGAGCTTGTGGCGCCAATGAGGGCTCCGGTCCCGAGCACCAGAGGTACAGCCCAGAGGCCGATGTCAGTCGCGGTCACGGAATTGGCGACCGTGATCGACAGTAGGATGTTCGCGAGCGAGGCGACGCCTTCGACCGACAGATCAATCGACGCCTGCATCAGCACGAAGGTCAGCCCGATGGCCACGATGGCCGGGATGGCGGCGGCTTCCAGCACGGCGGCCAGATTGGGAAAGGATGCGAAGTTCTCGGAGAAGACCGAGAACAACAGGGCCAGCACCAGCAATGCCAGCAGGGGTCCCTGGGTTTGAACGAGTTTCGACATCGGGGATGTCCGCCTTATCTTGTGCTGCAAGCCGATAAAGACAGGCTCCCCCCTTGTGGGGAGAGCCCCTTGATTCGCAGACGGGGCAGTCATGCCGCGACCTGCATGGCGCCCGACGTCAGTTCACGCCGTTCGGGATCTGCCCAACGGACTTGGCCCAGAAGTCGGCCTTGATCGCCTCGTAGGTGTAGGCGGCCGGGTCGGGCTTGCGGGCCAGGAACTCGGTTGCGTTTTCCTTGGTGATCAGAATCTGCGCCACGAAGAAGTCACGCTGCGCTTCGGTCAGGTCGGCCACCTTCAGGTCGCCCACGCGCACGCCATAAACCAGTGCGGCGGCAATGGCGCCCTGATACTCGTTCAGTCCGCTCATCGTCGACAACATTTCGCCGGTTTCGATCAGCTTGACCACGTCGCTGGACCCGTCGGTGCCGGTGACGAACACCTTGCCGGCCAGACCGGCTTCACGCAGCGCCGCAACAGCGCCAAGGGCCATTGCGTCATTCTGACCGACGACACCCTTGATTTTGTCGCCGTATTTGGTGAGCCAAGTGCGCATGATGTCCTGGGCCGGTTGCTGCTGCCAGCTGCCGACCTGCTTGTCCAGGATGGTCATGCCGGGGCATTCGGCGATGGCCTTTTCCAGACCCATGGTGCGCTGCTTGGCCGGAGCGTTGTCCAGCACGCCTTGCAGCACGACGATCTCACCGGTGCCGCCGAGCGCCTTGCACAGCGCCATGCCGTTCTGATAGCCGGCGTCCACGCCGTCGAACGAGATGTTGGCGACCCAGGCCTCGGGCGCGGTATCCCAGGGGTGGATTTCCTCGGCGCGGTTCCACAGCGTGGTGATGAAGCCACCCGCATCACCGATCTTCTCGACAAAGGTCTTGGTGAAGGCCGGCGAATCCGGGAACCAGGTGAAGATGCAGCCGTCGCAGCCGGCCGCCGTGATGGCGCCGATGTTCTGCAACGACTTCTGCGGGTCGAAGTCGTTGCCGATGACTTCGACATCGCCGCCGACCGATTGCATGACCTGGGTCGCACCCCAGATCATCTGCGTCCAGTATTCAGCACTGGTGTTGCCAACGCCAAGATACAACTTTTTCGACGTGTCTTGCGCCAGAACGCCCGTGGCCGAAACTGCAACCATAGCTGTCGCCAGGCTAAGTGCCGTAAGTTTCTTCAGGAACATCGTTATCCCTCCCTAGTGTTGCGGGTGTCGTCCGAACCCCTGCGGCCACCCTTGTCCGCAAGTTGGTGGAAGCTTTCGCAGCCAAAGCCAGGCAGGCCGGATCGCGGGCCGCATGCGGTCGCGCCCACTTGTCCGGCACGCCGGACACCTCGGACGTGAAAGCGCGGCTGCAGTCCTCCCTGTGAACTTCGGCTCTCCCGGCGAGGAGGCTGTGGGAAACGGCTCTTGTTGACCACTGACCCATGAGCGGCACAGGCCGCGACAGGCCCTGTCTCAGACGCGACAGGGACGCGACAGTGCGACGATGCGGGGAATTGGGAAGCGGCAACTCCCGTTGCGCACCCGGGCCAAGAGAAGGCGGTTGGCGCGGTGATTTGCGATGGATTGGTTGGGCGCGAAACGGCGATTGGACACCCGCCCGCAGGGTCCCGACTGTCAAATCTGAGACAGACCGCGCCGGACAGGCTGCCGCGCATGGCACGGTGTTCAGATCACCGGGGTTGAAAGAAGGTGCATCCCGGTTGAGCAATTAGGAGGAGTTGCCGATCCCATGGGAACGGCCGCGCCGCGCGCTGCCTGACCTCGGTTGCACCGATCCGGCAGGGTCAGACCGAAAGCCCAAACCCCGCATCCGACAAGAACGATCTTTCGGGACGTGACCCCGTCCCCGAACCACCACGGAGGAGACAAAATTGGTAAAACTCGGAACTTTCGCGATGCCGCTGCACCCGCCGCATCGCGCCCTTGGCGAAATCCTGAAGGAAAATCAGGACAAGATCATCAACGCCGACAAGCTTGGCTTTGATTATGCCTTTGTGGGCGAACACTATTCCTGCACGACCGAACAGATCGCCTCGCCGCTGATCTTCTTCGCCAGCCTGATCAACCAGACCAAGAACATCAAGTTTGCGACCGGCGTGATGGGCCTGCC
>JANLQT010000442.1:0-4378 GCA_031368035.1 Rhodobacterales bacterium
GTGCTGTATGACCGCGCGAGCGAAGACCGGGATGCCATCGGCAAGGCGCTGGCCGAGGCGCGGGGGCTGTCGCTGGTGCCGCCGTTCGACCATGCCGAAGTGATCGCCGGGCGAGGTACCATCGGACTGGAACTGGCAAGCCAGGCGGCGGAGGCGGGGATCACCGACGCGCCGGTGCTGACCTGCTGCGGCGGGGGCGGCCTGACCTCGGGCATCGCGCTGGCGCTGGAGGCGCGGGCGCCGGGGCTGACGGTGCGGCCTGTGGAGCCGGAAGCGTTCGACGATGTGGGCCGCTCGCTGGCGGCGGGGCGCATTTTGCGCAATGACCGGCTGACCGGGTCGATTTGCGATGCGGTGCTGACACCGCAACCGGGCAATTTGACGTTTCCGATATTGCAGCGGCTTTGCGGCCCGGGGTTGACGGTCAGCGACGACCAGGCGCTGCACGCGATGGTGCTGGCGTTCCAGCATTTGCGGATCGTGGTGGAACCGGGCGGAGCGGTGGCCCTGGCGGCGGCGATTTTCGCAAAGGACCTGCCAGAGGTGGTGATCTGCACGGCCTCGGGGGGCAATGTGGATCCCGCCGTGTTCCGGACCGCGCTGGAACGGTTTGCGCCATGATGCAAAAATGCGATATTTGCCTGTCCTGGCTTTGGGATTTATAACTCAATCTTACAGAATTAGAATATTCGATGCCCCTGATCTTCCTTCCCGACATCCGCCTGAACGCTGAGGTGACCGGACCCGCCCAAGGTCCGGCGCTGGTGCTGCTGCATGCGCTCGGCACCGATCTGACACTGTTTGACGGGCTTTTGTCGCGGCTGCCAAAGTCGCTGCGCGTGCTGCGGATCGACCTGCGCGGCCATGGCGCATCGGATGTGCCCGCCCCGCCCTATGCCATGGGCGCGCTGATCCGTGACGCCGAACGCCTGATGGATCATTTCGCCATCAAGGACGCGGCGGTGCTGGGGGTCTCGCTGGGGGGGCTTGTGGCGCAGGGGCTGGCGGTGAAGCGGCTGGACCTGGTGCGGGCGCTGATCCTGTCGAATACGGCGGCCAGGATCGGCTCGGCCGGGCTTTGGCAGACCCGCATCGAGGAGGTGCACGAGACGGGGCTGGATGCCTATGCACTCGGCGCGTTCCAGCGCATCCTTGGTCCGCGTTGGGCGGACAATCCGGCGCTGCCCAAGGTGCGCCAGATGTTGCTGGCCACCGATCCAAAAGGCTGGACCGGCTGCGCCGCCGCGATTGCCGGCACGGATTTCTACACCACCACCGCCGGCCTGCGCCTGCCGACGCTGGTGATCGCCGGGGCCAATGACGGCACCACGCCGCCCGACCTTGTCCGCGAAACTGCCGCGTTGATCCCCGGCCACCGCTTCCATCTGATGCGCGGCGCGGGCCATTTGCCGATGCTGGAAAGTCCCGCCGAATACACCGCCCTCGTCAGCGATTTCCTTGCCAGCATCGGCCACATCTAGCCGTTCATCTTGGCCCAAATACCTCCGGGGGTGATGAGCGCCCGGAAACGCGCCAGTGGCGCGTTTCAGCGAAGAACGCCGCGCGCGTCGCGCGGCTGGTGGGCAGCGCCCCCGGCCTGTCCACAAGCGACCACGATTGTCGCAAATGAAACAGCGGTGCCCCACGCCCACGTTCAGCCTGCCGCAAGTCGGTGGAGGCCGCGCATGAAACTCAAGGACCTTGAAATCTTCGTCGTTGCCCCGCCGGCGCCGGGTTGGGGCGGGCGCTACTGGATCTTCACCAAGCTGACCACGGATGACGGCATCACCGGCTATGGCGAGTGCTATGCCTCGACCGTGGGGCCGAAGGCGATGAAGGCGGTGATCGAGGATGTGTTTGACCGGCACATGCTGGGCGAAAACCCGGAAAACCTGGAACTGATGTTCCGCCGGGTCTATTCGTCCGGCTTCACCCAGCGGCCTGACCCGACGGTGATGGGCGCTTTTGCCGGGCTGGAGATCGCCTGCTGGGACATCCTCGGCAAAGCGCGGAACCGGCCGGTCTGGGCGCTGCTGGGCGGCAAGATGAACGAACGGGTGCGCAGCTATACCTATCTTTACCCCGAACCAGGTGAGGATGCGGCGGAGTTCTGGGTCAATCCCGACTTGACGGCCGAGGCGGCGGCGCGGGCGGTGAAACAGGGGTTCACTGCGGTGAAGTTCGACCCCGCCGGGCCTTACACGATCCGGGGCGGGCATCAGCCTGCCATGTCGGACATCAGCCGCAGCGTGGAATTCTGCAAGAAAATCAGACAGGCGGTGGGCGACAAGGCCGATCTTTTGTTTGGCACGCATGGCCAGTTCACCACCGCCGGCGCGATCCGGATGGGGCGCGAGTTGGAGCCCTACAACCCGCTTTGGTATGAAGAACCGATCCCGCCGGACAACCTGCTGGAGTGTGCCGAGGTCGCGCGTCAGGTCCGCATCCCGCTGGCCACCGGCGAGCGGCTGACCACCAAGACCGAGTTCGGCATGCTGCTGCGCGCGGGCGGGGTGAAAATCCTGCAACCGGCATTGGGGCGGCTGGGCGGTATTCTGGAGGCAAAGAAACTTGCCGCGATTGCCGAGATCTTCAACGCCGAGATTGCGCCGCACCTTTATGCCGGGCCGGTGGAATGGGCGGCGAACATCCACCTGTCGGTCTCGATCCCGAACCTCTTGATGGCCGAGACGATCCAGACCGGCGGCGCGTTTCATCTGGCGCTGATCGGGCACAAACTCATTTGGGAGGACGGCTATATCCTGCCGCCCGAAGGCCCCGGTCTGGGCATCGACTTCGACGAAGACCTGGCCCGCGCGCATCCGTTCACCGGCACCGGCCTGCATTTGCAGATGCAGGAAGCGCCCTGCGATTATCGCCACGGCAACCGGTTCGAAGGCGGGGCGCCGTCAGCCAATCCGACCTGAGGGGCGCGGGGCCGGCCTTACAGCCCGGCAAAAGGCGGAAAGCGCCGCAGGATCGAGACGAGCGGCTCTTTCCAGGTCTCGCGGCGGATCAGACGCGCGTAGATCTGGCCGACAAGCTTGTCAGGGTCGTCCATCCCGGTCGGCGCCCCGTATTGGCGCGCCAGCGCCTGCAACTTAGGCAGGGCGCGCAGGCGCAAAGCCGCCAGATCGGCCTCGCCCGAAATGTCGGTGTCTTGCGGTGCAAGGTCGGGTTGCGACAGGGCTGCGCTGAAGGCGAAGCCGAAGGTTTCTTGCAGCCAGCCGAGGTCGGCAGGATCAAGCAACGGGGGAATGGTCGCAGGGGCAAGCCGGATGCGGCCCGGAAAGGCGTCGCCCAGCACCGAGATCAATTTGTGCCGCGCCCGCATCTTCGGGCGCGATCCCATTGCTGACTCCGGGCAGCGGTTCCAGAAATACAGCAGCGCCAGCGCCTCGGCAGAGATGCTTTCATTGGCCACAGACCGGCGCATCTTGCGCGCGTCAATGCCCATCCGCCGCGCGGCATCGGCAAAGAGGTCGCCGTCGTGAAGCGCCTTGCGATCGAAGGCCACGACCTCTACCGCGCCCTTGCCGAACACCCGCAGGCTCGGCTCCAACCGACGGCGAAAGCGCAGGTCCGGCAGCTTGAATGCGTGCCGGCCGTATTTGACCTCTTGGCAGGACATCGAGCTGGCATAGCTGACCGGGTCGCGCACATAGGCCAGAATCCGGACCTGCCGTGTGTGATCTTTCAGAAAAGCGGCAAGGTCCTGCATCGCCGGCTTGGTGAACTGGCTGAGCCCTTCGCCGGAAGTGATCAGGTTCCGGGCTTGGCCTTGCAACTCTGCCAACAACCGCGCCCGCGTCTTCTCGGCCACCGCTTCGGCCTTGGCACCGCTGATGCCTTTTGGCGAAGCGTGGCGTTGTGTTCGGGGCGGCTGCGGAACAGGATCGCCATGGGCGCGGAATGGTGCGGCGTGCCCAGCCGTGCAAAGCGGGTCGTGCCGTCGTCATAGGTCGCCAGGCTGCGCTGAAGCGCGGTGGACCCGGTCTTGTGGGTGCCGATGTGCAGCCAGATGGTGTCTTTCACAGTCAGGGTCCTTGGCGAGATTTACAGGCGCGCCGAAACGCCAGTTGCCCCGCTTCAGCAGATAATGGCGGCCCCGGGAGCAGCCATAGTTGCTAAGTAATCCCATACGATACAACGCTTTCTGTGTCCATAGGCTCAAGTTTTCAAGGGTTACCCCACATCCTACCCTATGCAACCTTGCACAATCTCATGCACGCAATTACATTTCCTTTGTGGGGTAGGATGTGGAGCCGCCGAAATGCCGAAAGTGGTTGAAGAACTCAGCGCCTTGGACGTCAAGCGCCTCATCCATCCTGGCGGGAAGCGCAACGCTCTGCTTTCGGTCGGCGGGGTTCCTGGCCTG
>JANLQT010000446.1:0-5412 GCA_031368035.1 Rhodobacterales bacterium
CCTGATCCCGGCCTATAACGAGGCCGCCCGGATCGGCGGCGTGCTCAGTGCCGTGGCGGGTCATCCGGGCGTCGGTGAAGTGCTGGTGGTGGACGATTGCAGCACCGATGCCACGGCTGAGGTCGCGGGCGCCGTGCCCGGCGTGACGGTTCTGCGGCAGGCGAAGAATGGCGGGAAAACCAAGGCCTTGACCGCCGGTCTTTCTGCCGCGACTGGCGATCTGGTCGCGCTGATCGACGCCGATCTGATCGGCCTGACGCCGGCCGATCTGACCGCGCTGATTGCGCCGGTTCTGGGCGGCCGCGCACAAATGTCGATCAGTCTGCGCGGCAATGCGCCGCCGCCGTGGCGCTGGATCGGGCTGGATTATATCTCGGGCGAGCGGGTCCTGCCCCGGGCGCTGCTGCTGGAGGCGGTGACCGGGATCGAAGCCCTGCCCCGCTTCGGCTTTGAAGTGCATCTGAACCGGATGATCCTGGCGCGCGGACTGCCCATCGCGGTGGTGCCCTGGCCGGGGGTGTCCAGCCCGATCTAGGCGCGCAAATACGGGCTGATGGCGGGGATCAAGGGCGATATCGGCATGATCGCGGACATGATCCGCACCGTGCCGCCGCTGGAGCTGGCCCGTCAGATCATCGGGCTGAGGCGGCTGCGGGTGTAGCAGAGGCTGCGGGTATAGCAGAGGCTGCGCAAGCCTCGGTCAGCCAAAGCGCTGCGGCTTTGGCGTCCGCTGGCAGGGCCACGCCCAGATCGCCCGCAAACCTCAGAAACCCCGCAAGGTTCATCGCATTGACCCCGACCAGCACCGGAATCCCCGCCTCCAGCGCGGCGGCGATCAGCGGCACGAAGCCGCGCCCCGTCTGTTCCTGCTTGCCGAACTTGTTCACCACCAGCGCCTGCGCGCCGGGCAAGCGCCGCTGCACCTCGGCCACGGCGGTCTCCAGAGCATCAGCGTCCAGCCGGCACCCCTCGGCCAGCGCGCCAAGGTCCTGGCTGATCCGCAGCACCGGCCCGTCCGGCAGCAGGGTCAGGTCCATGTCGCACAGATCGCGGCCCGGCCGGTCCGCGCTGCTTTGCACCCCGCCCACCAACCGCAGGCCGCTGCCGTTCAGCAGCGCCACGGCCTTTGCCAGACAGGCATCGGTCGCGCCGCGTTCCTTGGCAGTGACATAGCCCAGATGCATCGCGCGCCCTCTTTGCGCCTTTGAAAGCACAGGCCGGGGTTGAAGGAAAGGCCCTGTGGCCCTGTGGCCGTCCAGCCTCGCCTTGACCGAATACACGCAAAAGTTGTTGACGCCTGCCGTCAAGATTGCAAGGGTTGCGAAAAATCGTGCCTGCACAACCACTTCCCCGGCAACCTTCCACCACAGGAAATTCGATGGCCCGCTTCACGATCACCCCGCTCGCCGTCTTTGCCGCCTATTCCTTCGGGATCGAGGCGGTGGTGGGTTATGTCCTTGGCATGTCCAACGGGCTGAGCGAATTGCACAAGACCGTGCTCGTCGGCTTCATGATCGGCTTTCCGATCCTGTCGCTGCTGGCCTTTGTGCCGCTGGCCGCGCGGCAATCGCGCCGCACCGCAGGGCCCGAACTGGCCGAACTTGACGACGCTTTCACCTTTCACCGCCCGCAGGAAATTCGCGCGGCGGAATAGGCCAGGCGCCCCTCAGCGCTGCAGGCTGCTGACATAATTGGCCAGATCCACCAGCTTTTCGGGCGTGGGAGTCTGAATCCCGTCGCCAGCGTCGAACAGCACGATCGGGCTGTCCAGCAGCGGGCCGAACTTCGGCATGATCGCCATCGGCGCCTGCCCCTCGGCATAGCCCCAGATCTTGTGCAGCACATAGGGCATCGGGAAGGTGCCCTTGTGGCGCGCGGACAGTCCGGTCAGATCGGCCGGCGGATGGTCAAGCCCCCCGGCCAGCGGCCCGTTGCCCTGACCCGAGGTCCCATGGCAGGGCGCGCACAACGTGTTGAAATCGTCCTGCCCGCTGATCGCCGAAATCTCGGACGACAGCTGCGGCATCACGCAGGCCGCAATTGCGCCCAGCGTCAGCCAGCCGAAAATTCCCACGGTGATCTTGCGCATCTTGCTGCCCCTTGCCCCGGCTATCCGTTGGGCTTTGACGCGCAGAATCCCACGTCACCGCGCGGCGCGCAAGCGGTCAGACGACCTTGCCGGCCGCCAGATGCACGATCCGGTCCATGCGGTGCGCCAGGTCCAGATTGTGCGTGGCGATCAGCGCCGACATGCCCGTGGCGCGCACGATGCCCATCAGCGTGTCAAACACCTGGCCTGCGGTTTCAATGTCCAGGTTGCCGGTCGGCTCATCCGCCAGCAGAAGTTTGGGAGCATTGGCGAGCGCCCGGCAGAAGGCGACGCGCTGCTGCTGGCCGCCGGACAGTTCGGCCGGCCGGTGCGTTTCGCGGTCGCCCACGCCCACGTCGGCCAGAAGCTGCCGCGCCCGCGCCTCGGCGGCGGATTGGCTGATGCCATTGGCGATCTGGGGGATGACGATGTTTTCCAACGCGGTAAACTCGGGCAGCAAGTGGTGGAATTGGTAGACAAATCCCACATCCTGCCGCCGTGCCAGCGTGCGCACCCTGTCGGGGGCCCCCGCCATATCCCGCCCGGTCAGCCGCAGCACCCCAGCGTCAGGCACGTCCAGCAGCCCTGCAATATGCAGCAGTGTCGATTTGCCCGCGCCCGAGGGGGCGACCAAAGCCACCACCTCGCCCCGCGCCACGGTCAGATCAATCCCGCGCAGCACCTGAATTTCCGAAGGCTTGCCCCGGTTGTAGGCTTTCTCGATCCCCCGCAGGTCCAGCACCGGATCACTCATACCGCAGCGCCTCGACCGGGTTCAGCCGCGCCGCGCGCCGGGCCGGAAAAATCGTGACGACAAACGACAGCCCCAGCGACAGCGCTACCGCCGCCCCCACATCCTGCCATTGCAGCTTGGCCGGCAGGTTGTAGATGCCCCGGATCGACGGATCCCACACCCCGCCGCCCGCCCAGTAGTTCACGAAGGAGAAGATCGGCCCGATGTAAAGCGCGAACAGGCACCCCAGGATCACCCCCAGAGCCGTGCCCAATATCCCCGTCACCGCCCCGCACAGAAAGAAGATCCGCAGCACCGCGCCTTCGGTCAGGCCCATGGTGCGCAGAATGCCGATGTCGCGGCCCTTGTTCTTCACCAGCATGATCAGGCCCGAGGTGATGTTCAGCGTCGCCACCAGCACGATGATCGACAGGATCACGAACATCACATTGTCCTCGACCGTCAGCGCGCGCAGGAAGGCACCCGAACTTTGCCGCCAGGTCCAAAGCTGCGCATTCGGACCCGCCGCCTGATACAGCGCCGGGCTGAAATCGTCGATCCGGTCGGGGTTGTTCACCGAGACGTCGATCTCGTCGGCAAAGCCTTCGCGATTGAAGAAACTTTGCGCCTCGGCCAGCGGCATGTAGATGCGGGTGCCGTCGATGTCATAGCGCCCGGCGGTGAAGATATAGGTGATAGGGTAGGAACTGACGCGCGGGCTGACCCCCAGCGCGGTCTTGACCCCCTGGGGCGAGACCAGGCGGATCTTGTCGCCGATGGTGACGCCAAGCTCGCGCGCGATGCCGGACCCGACGGCGATGCCTTGGTCGTAATCCGCCAGATCGCCGATGTGCTCGGCCGTGCCGCCGACGCGCGGCACACGGGCAAGGTCGTCCTTGGCCATGCCGTAGACCTGCGCGCCGCGTGCGGTGTCGCCCGCCGTCACCATGACCTGCGCGCGGATCACCGGGGCGGCTGCCGTTACGCCGGGCATGGCGGCGATGGCGGTGGAGAGTTCGGCAAAATTGGGAAATCCGCGCACCACGCGGCCATCCGCCATCGTCTCGCCCCCGGTCATCACCCGGACATGGGCGTCGGCGCCCAGGATCGTATCCACGAACTCGGCGCGAAACCCGGCGCGCACGGCCAGCGTGGCGATCAGCGCGAACACCGCCAGCGTGATGCCGATCAGGCTGATCCAGGTCATGATCGCAACCCCGCCCTCGGCCCGCCGCGCGCGCAGATAGCGCCAGGCGATCATCCATTCGAGGCGTGAAAAGGGAAGTGCGGGGGTCAAGGTCGGCTCGGCTGTTTGAGGTGGCGCAACCTGAGCGAGGCATGTCTCCGCGTCAAGGCCGGGGAGTCAATTCCGGGCGGGATCACGCCGGCGCGCGCCGAAGATCATCCGCCGCAGCAAAGCGAACAAGGTGCCGACGATCGAGGCGGCCAGAACATAACCGATCCCCGCCATCAAAAGCCCGTCCCAGGTGGTCGGCATCGCCGGGCGGTAATCGGCATAGGTCGCCGCCAGCAGCGCCTCGTCGGCAAAGGCGCGGGGCATGGCCAGGCGTTGCAGCGGCGTGGCGTCCCGCAGCTTGGCCAGATCGGCGGCAAGGCGGTCCTTGGTTTCAAAGGCACCGCGCATGTCGGCCTGCTGCTGGTCCAGCAACGGGGTCCCGGCAAGCTGCCGCATGGCCCCGTCGCGGCTTAGCCCCGACGCCGCCGCCGTGGCATCGAACTGCGTGGTGACCACGGACAGCCCGTCCACCTTGCCGGCCAGGCGCTGCAGATACTGCTGCGAGAACTCGGGGAACTGCGCCAGCGAGGCCGCCCCCATGATGCCGCAGAAGATCACGATGACGCGCATCGCCCGTCAGCGCGCCGCCCACAGCAGGCCGCGCTTGATCATCTCATGCGCGGGGCCGTGGTCGATGACATTGGCCTGATGGCCCAGCGCGTTGTAATAGACCCGGCCCTGCCCCCACAGCTTGGTGAAGGCCACCGGCATGGCGACCGGGCCGTTCGGGCTGTGCGGGCCGTCCACCACCGGGAAATCGCAGACGGCATGCACCTTCACCGCGGGGTCGATGTGCAGGTAATATTGCTCGGTCTTCACCATGAAATCACCGATCCCGGCGACCAAGGGATTGGAGGGGTCGGTGATCCGCACCTTGTACTCCACCCCGTCATTGCCCGGATGCGCCACCCATTGCGCGCCGGTCATGAACTGCCACAGCACATCCGTCCTGAAACTGTCGCACATCCCCCCATGACATCCGGCAATCCCCGTCCCCGCCGCCACGGCATCCGCCACGGCCTGACTGCGTTCCTTCTCGATCGAGGACATCGTCCAGACCGGCACGATCAGATCAAACGTCTTCACCCGGGCGCCATCGTCGAAACAGGCGAGCGTGTCCGTCACCTCGACCTCGAACCCTTCCGCCCGCAGATCGCCCGCGAACAGCGCCGCCACCTGCTCGGGCTGATGCCCGTCCCAACCGCCCCATGTCACGAGTGCGCGCTTTGCCATGTCATCCCCTCCGTTTGCCCGCATTGGCGCGAAAGCGGGGCCGCTTGTCCAGCCCCGCCC
>JANLQT010000454.1:0-3530 GCA_031368035.1 Rhodobacterales bacterium
GGGCGGGGCGGCGGGTGGTGTTGGCGACCTCGATCGCGGAGACGTCTTTGACGCTGCCTGATGTGCGGGTGGTGGTGGACGGCGGACGCGCGCGGCGGGCGCGGTTTGATCCTGCGTCGGGGATGAGCCGGCTGGTGACGGAGCGGGTGACGAGGGCGGAGGCAGAGCAGCGGCGCGGGCGTGCGGGGCGGGTGGCGGCGGGGGTTTGCTATCGGCTGTGGACCAAGGGGGAGGAAGGGGGGATGGCGGCGTATCCGCCGGCGGAGATTGAGGCGGCGGATTTGACGGGGCTGGCGTTGGAGCTGGCGTTGTGGGGCGGGGGCGAGTTGCCGTTTTTGACGCCGCCGCCCGCCGGGGCGCTGGCCGAGGCGCAGGCGCTGCTGCTGGGGCTGGAGGCGGTGGACGGCGCGGGGCGGATTACCGCGCATGGGCGGGCGCTGGCGGGGCTGCCGCTGCATCCCAGGCTGGCGCATATGCTGGTGCGGGCGGGGGGAACGGCACAGGCGGCGGAACTGGCGGCGTTGCTGGCGGGCCGCGATCCGCTGCGGGGGGCGCCGCCGGATCTGGGGCTGCGACTGGAGGCTTTGCGGGGGCGAGTGCCTTACGCGGTGTCCGAGGCGGGGGCGGCGCGGATCAAGGAGGAGGCGCGGCGGTTGAAGCGGGCGGTGCCGGCGGGGAAGGATGCGGGGCTTTCAGTGGCAGCGATGGCGGCGCTGGCCTATCCGGACCGGGTGGGGCTGCGGCGGAAGGGCGAGGCGCCGCGCTGGCTGTTGTCGGGGGGCAAGGGGGCCGCGATGGCGGCGGGGCTGGGGTTGTCGGGCGTGCGGCTGATCGTGGCGACGGATCTGGACGGGGACCCTCGGGAGGCGGTGGTTCGGCAGGCGGTGGAGATTTCGGAAGCGGAAGTCCGGCGGGTGTTGGGGGCGGAGATTGTCCGGGTCGTGGTGTGCGAGTGGTCGCGGCGGGATGGGCGGGTGGTGGCGCGGCGTCAGGAACGGCTGGGGGCTGTGGTGCTGAGCGAGGTGCCTTGGGACGCGCCGGGGGAGGCGATGGCTGCCGCGGCGTTCGAGGGGCTGCGGGACCTGGGGTTGCCATGGACGGCGCGCGCGGCGCGGCTGCGGGCGCGGGTGGTGCTGGCGGGCGCTGGGGACTGGCCGGATTGTTCGGATGCCGGGCTGCTGGCGGACGGGGCTTGGGTGCTGCCCTGGCTGGGAAAGGCGCGGGTGGCGGGGGATTTGAAGGCGCTGGATTTGACCGAGGCGCTGGAGGCTCGGCTGGGGTGGGAGCGGATGGCCGCGCTGGAACGGCTGGTGCCGGAAGCGTTTGTCACGCCTTTGGGGCGGAAGATCGCGATCGAATATGGCGGCGGGGTGCCGGAGATTGGGGTCCGGTTGCAGGAGATGTTCGGGGTGACGAAGCATCCGGTGGTGGGGGTGCAAAGGACGCCGGTGAAGGTGACGCTGCTGTCGCCCCGGCAGGCGCCCATTCAGGTGACGACGGATATTCCGGGGTTCTGGAAAGGGTCCTATGCGGAGGTCCGCAAGGACATGCGGGCGGAGTATCCGCGGCATCCCTGGCCGGAAGACCCGACCGTGGCGGAGCCGACGTTGAGGGCGAAGCCGCGGGGGACTTAGGATTGGCATTCATGCCCATCCCCTGCGTATTGGGGAAGATGGGCATGAATGCCAATCCTACGGGGCGAGGTTTTCGGGCAGGGCGAAGCTGCCGGTCGCCGCCATTTCGGCGCGGTCATACCAGGCCATGATGACGCCCATGGCCGAGATGCGGGACTTGGTCAGCTTCAGTCCCTGCGGCGCGCTGCCGGTGGCGAAGAGTTTGCGGCCCGCGCCCAGGATCACCGGGAAGATCATCAGGCGGTATTCGTCGATGAGGTCGTGCGCGATCAGGCATTGCAGGAAAGACTGGCTGCCCTGAACCGACAGTGCGGGCCCCTGCCCTGCCTTCAACGCGCGCACGCTGGCGACGATGTCGGCGCCGAGGCGGTGGGAATTGGCCCAGTCGGAGGCGAGGGGGCGATGCGTGGCGACGTATTTCTGTGCAGCGGTGAAGGCGAGGCCGGTCTCGTCGCCGGTCTTGGACCAGTGCGAGGCGAAGAGGTCATAGGTGCGCCGTCCCAGCAGCAAATCGAAGGGGGTGGCGAAATTCTCGGCCATCACCTCGCCCATCGCACCGTCCCAGTGGTTGAAGGACCAGCCGCCAAGGGTGAAGCCGCCGGATGTGTCCTCCTCGGGCCCGCCGGGGGCTTGCATGACGCCGTCGAGGGACAGGAAGGTCGAGACGATGATCTTGCGCATGGGAACGGGTCCGGTTTGAGGGTGGCAGGATGGGTGATTCGCACATCATTTCGGTGACGGCAGGATCGTGATGGGTGAATCACCCATCCTACGATTGCAGGCTCGCCAGATAGGCGTCCAGCTTGGCGAAGGTGCCGTCGAAGCCCTGGGTCATGCCGGCGCGGGCCATGTCGAATGTGTCGTGGGCGGACTGGTCCGCCTCCCACGGGAACCAGGTGATGGTGATGCGCGAGGTTTTGGGGCTGGTCGCCTCGAATGTCATCGTGGCTTGCATCCTTTTCGGCCAGGTCGGCGCCATTGGGTGGGCGGCGATGTTGCCGTCGGGGTCGGAGAAGCTTTGCAAGAGGACAAGCCTGGTCTTGGGCGTGACCTCGACGAATTTCTGGTAGCCCCACATCTGCACCCCGTCCGGGCCTTCAAGGCCGTAGTGGTAGTGGCCGCCGGCGCGGAAATCGTGGTCAGTGTGGATGACCTTGTAGCCATCGGGGCCCATCCAGTGCGCGAGATGCCTGGGTTCGGTCTGCGCGGCCCAGAGAAGGTCCACGGGGGCCTTGAACTCGCGCGAGATGGTGAAGGGTTCGGCGTGTTTCATGGTGCGTTCTTTGCGATGGGGGGATGGGGCGCGCCCGAAACTGAACCGGGTACGGTGGCGGCGGCGGCTTGCAACTGGTCGAGATAGGCCTCCAGCCGGTCAAGCTGGACTTCGGTGTCGCGTTTGAGATCGGCGATCCAGTCCTGCAGGGGGCTGAGGGCCGCCGGTTCCAGTCGGCAGGGGCGGAACTGGGCGGAGCGGGAGCGGGTGATCAGGCCCGCACGCTCCAGCACCTTGAGGTGTTTGGAGATGGCGGGCTGGGTCATGGCAAAGGGCTGGCCAAGGTCGCCTGCCGAAGTTGGGCCGCGCCGCGCCAGATGCACCAGCATCGCGCGTCGCGTGGGATCGGCCAGCGCGGACAGGCGCAGCGAAAGCGGGTCTTGCGGGGTTTGGGTGACTTGGACGACTTGGGCGGCGGGCATTTATTGAACCATATGGTTATATAACCCTTAGGTATCATCTGCGGTCCCGGTTGCCAAGCGATTCGGACCGCTGACATGAGCCGAAACAACTGGCGAAGGCGGGATGGGTCGGGAGCGCTTTCCGCGGCGCGCTGTTCACGCTAACAGGCGAGGCGGCAGGACCCGGGGCAGGATGATGGACGAGATGCAGGACGCGGAACG
>JANLQT010000481.1:0-2303 GCA_031368035.1 Rhodobacterales bacterium
TGTTCTTCTTCAACTTCGGCGGATTTCAGGTCATCGGCGCCAGTCCCGAAATTCTGGTACGGTTGCGGGACGGCGAAGTGACGATCCGCCCCATCGCCGGAACGCGCCCCCGCGGTACCAACCCCGAGGAAGACAAGGCGCTGGAACTTGACCTTCTGGCCGACCAGAAGGAACGCGCCGAGCATCTGATGCTGCTGGATCTTGGGCGCAACGACGTGGGCCGCGTGGCCAAGATCGGCACTGTGCGCCCGACCGAGACCTTCATCATCGAACGCTATTCCCACGTCATGCACATCGTCTCGAACGTGGTGGGCCAGATTGCGGACGATCAGGACGCGCTAAGTGCCCTGCTGGCCGGTCTGCCGGCCGGCACCGTCTCGGGCGCGCCGAAAGTGCGGGCGATGGAGATCATCGACGAGCTGGAACCCGAAAAGCGCGGCGTTTATGGCGGCGGGGTGGGGTATTTCGCGGCCAATGGCGAGATGGACTTCTGCATCGCGCTGCGCACCGGGGTGCTGAAGGACGAGACGCTGTACATCCAGTCCGGCGGCGGCGTCGTGTACGACAGTGACCCCGAGGCGGAATATCAGGAAACGGTGAACAAAAGCCGCGCCCTGCGCCGCGCGGCGGAAGACGCGGGAATGTTTGCGCGGCGCGGGAATATCTAGCGCTGAGGGCCGGTGCGTGCGAGCACGCACCCTACCCATGATCCTAAGGGTGCGTGCCCGCACGCACCACGTTCCGAGCGCATCGCCCCGTCGCGCATCGGCCCCCGGCGGGCCGTCATTGCGTGACGTCGCACCACATCCAAACCTTTCCACTTCGTAAATTCGCGCGCGTAACCCATTGATTCTGAAGGGCCGAAAATTTGTCCACGCGTGGACACTTTTCAGAACCCACCTCTCGCGCTTCCGGTAGGATGGGCAATCTTCCCATCTTCCTTACCGCCCCAGCACCGCCGTCAGCGGCGCCAGCGTGACACCTGCGGCTTTCCCCTCGACCGTCCATTCCAGGATCGCCGCCACCGTATCCGCGCTGGTATCGCCCAGCACCACCACCGCGCCATCCTGCGCCGCCTTGAATGCCGCCCGGTCCAGATAGCGGCGGATCACATCCTTGCCCTCGCCCTTGCCGTCCAGCCGACGAAAAACCTGCGCCGAGGGCACACCGCCCCGCCGCGCAATCTGGTCAGCGGCATCCAGCCCCTCGTCAAACGTCACAAGCCCCATCCCCGCAGCCTGCACTTCGGGGACAACCAGCGATGCCAAGGGACGGTCGTTCTGGAAGGTCGCGCCATTGGCATCAATCACCGCCACCGCTTGCGGCAGGCTGGTGGACAGGGCCTGGAAGGTCTGCGCCACGTCTGAGGCTTCGGCCCCTTCCGGCAGGCCGCCCATGGCCATCACCACCTCTTGCCCGGCGCCGCGCCACGCCTGCATCACGGCATTGGCGTCCGGCGCCAGCGGATCCTGCACGATGGTGACCGGGAAAGGCAGTCGCAAAAGCTCGTCGCGTTTCATGCCGGTCTCGCCTATGTCGCGCAGCAAAATCACGAACAGCGGCTTTGGCGGCGATGCGGGTATGAACGCGCGGGCATACAGCTGCAAAGGACCTTGTGCCGGGACGCCAGGCACGGCATCGGCCTTGCCGATCTGCGGCAAAGCGCCGGCCTCGGGGTCGGCCATGCCGATCTGCGGCAGGCCCGCTTCCATCACGCCCGGCGCGGGTGCGGCGTCACGGTCGGTCAACCGCCCGACGCTGGGCAGGGTCGAGGGTTTGTCATCCTGGATCGTCGCGGTCATTCCCGGGTTGGGCGCGGTGTCGGGCGCATCCGAGGGGCTGGGGGCCGATACCTGCGGCAGCGCCGCCTGGCTGTCTGCCGCCGCAGCCGGAGCAGCGGGCGGGGTCGCCGCAATCCCGGGGGCAGTCCCCGCGTCCGGCGCCGCCGCCGGGATCAGCGCGGGTTCCAAAAGCGTGTCGTGCTGCGGGGCTGCGTCGGCCGTCGGCGCCGCAACAGAGGCTGGGGGGGGCGGCGCCACTACCGCACCCGCGACTCGCGGCGCCGCATCCGGCGCCGTGGCAGGCGACAGCGGCTGATCGGTCCCAGCCGCTACACCTTGCGGCGGCTCGGGCGGCGCGGTCTGCAGGGCAGGCAGTTCGGGCGCGGTGGCCGCCGCGGCGTCCGGCGCGGGTTCCGCTGCACCGGCGGTTTGCGCCAGCGGTGCCGGGCCCGTTCCGGGTGCCGCGTCGCTGGCGGTTGCGACCGGCAGGTCGGCGGCAGCGGGCACAGACGGCGCAGCGGC
>JANLQT010000489.1:0-6220 GCA_031368035.1 Rhodobacterales bacterium
CTCGACCAGCGCATTCGAGGCCATGTAGATGCCGCCGCTGACCCCAGTCAGGGTGCAGCCCCGCACCGTGAAATACTGGCCGCGCAGATCCATGCCCAGCGTGGCGGCGGCAAGCCATCGCGCCGGGCTCCAGTTCACATAATTGGTGGAATCCGCCCGGCTGCGCAGTTCCAGGTTTTCAAAGGTCAGATAGGTCGCGCCGTCATAGGCCCGCACCAGGTAGCCGGTGTTGGTATCGGCATCATCGCGCCAGATCGTCAGGTTCTTCAGCCGGATGTTACGGGCCGCGGAATCGAAGTGGATATAGGACAGATGCGCATTGCTGCCGTTCAGCGACTGGATCGTCACCTGGGCGTCAAAGGCCGCCGTAACCTTGTCCACCCCGCCGAAATTGCCGTCCATCAACAGGATATTGTCGCCGCTGAGGACCCTCATGCTGGCGAAGGCCTTGTCGATCGAGGCGAAGGGGCAGGCCAGGGTGCCATCCATGGTGCTGCATGTCAGCACCGTGCCAAGCGGGGCGACATAGTAATCTGCGGCGCTGACCGCGCCTGCCGACAGCAGCGTGGAGGCCACGAGAATCGGCAAGGCTGCAAGAAGGGGTCTCAGACGCATGGGATGCCTCATATGAGCCGGTTTTACCGGAATTATCGCCAGAACAGGAACAAATCCCTGCGGCGGAGGCGGGGCGCCAATACGGCAAATTCGGGCCTGAAGGATCGTATTGCACGGGTGTTGTGCCGCAGGCGATGACACGACAAAAACCACAAGATTTGGACGGATGTCACGCAGGGGCCCAATCTCAGGTGGGTTGGCGGGTCCCCACCCCTGCGTCCACATGTGTCATTTTTGCGGAGGCGTCACAAATTTGGCTCCATTGCCACCGGTCACTACACTTGGGGTTGTGGCGCCGGTGGACACACCGGAGCTCATGCCAGTGGTACCTTTGGTCGCGCCCGTGGTGATTTCATACGCCCCGCGATCCGGTCCGGCTCCCGAGGGGCGGACGATTCCCAAGATATCAGTGGGCGGGGCGGAAGCAGAATCCGCCGTATCCAGATAGCCGCTGGTGGCCTTGGGGCGGTAGTTGAAGGTCTTGAGGTCGGTGAACACCTGCGCCGGATCCAGGATGACCGAGTTTTTCGTCAGGACGATGCCATGCGCCGGATCGGCCGTAACGCTGATCGACATTGCCAGATTGTTGGCCAGCAGCACATTCTGCGAGGGAGAGCCATCTTTCTTCGGATCCACTTTGATCCACGGGGACGTGTTGGGCTTGCCCGACAGATCGACAACGGTGTTGTTCACGATCACGGCCCCCCGCGTGCCATAGACCGAAATCCCATGATAATGATCGGTCACCACGAGGTTGTTGCGGATGATGATGTTGTCATACCAGCCGTCGAACATGCCGATGCCCTCAAGGCTGCCCTTCAGCGGACTGGCGGGGTCATTCGCCCACTGGAGGATCGTATTGTTTTCCAAGACGAGGTTGGAGACCAGACCACTGGAGGAATAGCTCTGGAATCCGTCACTGTGATAGGCAGGGTCGGCGTTGACGGCGTTCTTCACCACATTGCCACGGAACGTGCTGTTGGACACCCCCTTCAGCCCGTCCTGATAAAACCCGTCGATGACATTGGCCTCGACCAGCGCATTCGAGGCCATGTAGATGCCGCCGCTGACCCCGGTCAGGGTGCAGCCCCGCACCGTGAAATACTGGCCGCGCAGGTCCATGCCAAGCGTGGCGACCGAAAGCCAGTGAGCCGTGCTCCATTTGAGATAATTGGTGGCATCGGCACGGCTGCGCAGCTCCAGATTCTCGAAGCTCAGATAGCTGGACCCGTCATAGGCCCGGATCAGGAATGCGGTGTTGGCATCCGTGTCCTCGCGCCAGATTGTCAGGTTCTTCAGCCGGATGTTCTTGGCGGCGGCATCGAAATGGACATAGGACAGATGCGCATTCTTGCCGTTCATCGACTGGATCGTCACCGGGACGGTGAAGGCGGAATTGATCTTGTCCAGCCCGCCGAAATTGCCGTCCATCAGCAGCATGACATCGCCGCTGATGATCTTTTTGCTGGCGAAGGCCTTGTCGATCGAGGCGAAGGGACAGGCCAGGGTGCCATCCGTGCTACAGGTCAGCACGGCGCCAAGCGGGGCGACATAGTAAGTCTTGGCGAAGGTCGTGGCCGCAGATGACACGAGAGCGGAGGCCGCCAAAAGCATCAGGGCTGCAAGACTGGATTTCATATGCTGAGATGCCTCATATGGAGCGGTTTACCGGCGATTGTCACCAGACCGGGGACAAATCCCTGTGGCGGGGGCGAGGCACAAATACGGCGAAATCAGGTCTTGAGCATGCCGGCGGCAGGATCTTTGGGCCGCAGGCGGTTCCATGCCAGCACCGCACCATATTTGGGCGGATATCCCCCTGCGGGCTCTATCCCAAGCGGGTTGACCGATTCTTCGGCCGAGAACCGCGCAGCAGGGCTTGTCAGGTCCGGGAAACAAAGCTTCTGTATTTTCACACTTTGACGGAAAACTTGCAACAAATCCAACATAATGTTGCCACGGTTGTATAGTTTTCAAGCACTTAGTCGGGGGCCTGCGGAAAAGGCGTTGCCGCAGATGCACAAGAAGTGGTAAGAATGATCCAGCGAGAGGATCCCGGGGGGTGTTCTGCGGCATGTTCTGCCACAGCCCAGAAGGACCCGCATGCGAGGCGGTCGGGCGTTGAGTTTGTGGTTTTGGTGTCAGGGAATTCGTCGATGACCGCTCATTATCCGGAACTTCAGGAAGCGCCGCACAGCCCGGCTACCCCTTACGCCCTCTCACACCGCCCCGGTCTTTACCGCAACGGTGTCAAGCGGGCGCTTGATATCCTTTTGGTTGTGCTGAGCCTGCCGGTGGTGCTGCCCATCGTGGCGCTGCTGGCGCTGCTGGTGATGCGTGATGGCCATGCGCCGTTCTACACCCAGGCCCGAATCGGGCGGGGCGGCCGCATCTTTCGGTTCTGGAAACTGCGCTCGATGGTCTACGATGCCGATGCGCGTCTGTCAGAACATCTCGATTCCGATCCCGAGGCCCGCGCCGAATGGGACCATAGCCAGAAGCTGAAAGCCGATCCCCGCATCACGCGCTTCGGCAATTTCCTGCGCAAATCCTCGCTGGACGAGCTGCCGCAGCTGTTCAACGTCCTGAAGGGCGACATGAGCCTTGTCGGCCCCCGCCCGATGATGGCCGGTCAGCAGGCCCTGTATCCCGGCACCGCCTATTACGCGCTGCGCCCCGGCATCACCGGCAGCTGGCAGGTCAGCGACCGCAACCAATCCTCTTTTGCCGCCCGGGCCGATTTCGACACCGCCTATGAGGAAACATTGTCATTCGCGGGCGACCTGCATATCTTGGCCGCGACCTTCGGGGCGGTCGTACGCGGGACGGGTTACTGACCTTCAAGGCACGGTGGACCTGCGGGGGCTGGTCTGGAACAGCAACCATCTGGATGACCTCTCCCCATGCGCTTTCATAAAACCTCCCGCCTGCTGCCCGCTTTGATGATCGTGGCGGCCCTTGGCCTTTCGGCCTGTGACAATGCCCAGCAGCGGGCCGAAAAGCACTATCAGGCCGGCATCGCACTGCTGGAAAAGGGCGATGTGGACCGCGCTTTGGTCGAGTTCCGCAATGTCTTCCAGCTGGACGGCAAGCATCTGAACGCCCGCCTGACCTATGCCCGCATCCAGCGCGAGCGGGGTGAGTTTGCAGAATCCTACAGCCAGTATCTGCTGGTGGTGGAACAATACCCCGACAACCTGGAAGCCCGGCTGGCGCTGTCTGAAATGGCGATCGACCGCAACGACTGGCAGGAAGCGCAGCGCCACGGGCAGGCCGCCTTCAAGCTGGCGCCCGATGATCCGATTGCCCAGGTGATTGCGGCGCTTCTGGAGTATCAGACCGCCGCCGTGAACAAGGACAGCGCCGGCAAGACCGTCCCCGCTGCCAGGGTGCAGGCGCTGCTGGACGCCAATGCGGGCAACACGCCGCTGGCTCTGCTGGCCTACCGCGTGCTGATCGACGACGCCTATACCGGCCCGGACCCGGTGGCGGCGATGGCGGTGCTGGACAAGGCAACCACCCTGAACCCCAAGAACTTCGAATGGCAGATGCTGAAGTTGCGGCTTTTGATCAATGGCGGGGATCAGCCGGCGATCGGGACGCAGTTGAACGCGCTGTACACGCTGTTCCCGCAGGACCAGCGCGTGCGCGATCTGCTGATCGGCTGGTACATGCAGCAAAAGGATCTGGACGGGGCGGAAGCCTTCCTGCGCCGCGTCGCGGATGACACCGCCGCCAGTGACAAGCCCACCGCCGCCAAGGATGCCGTGAAAGCCCGGCTGAACGTGGTGCAGTTCCTGCGCCAGGCGCGCGATCTGGCCGCTGCCCAGGCCGAGGTCGCGGCGCTGATCGCCGCCGATCCCGCCAATGTGGTCTATCAGGCCACCGGCGCCGCCATGCAATTCGAGGCCGGCCAGAAGGATGAGGCGATTGCCGCCCTGACCGCGCTGCTGAAAACCGCCGCCGATGACGAGGACAGCCGCAATGTCAAAGTGGCGCTGGCCCGGATGCTGCAGGCCACCGGCAACAACACCGGCGCCCAGGCACTGATCGAGGAGGTTCTCGCCTCGGACCCGACCCAGGTCGCGGCGCTGAAGATGAAGGCCGCCTGGCTGATCCAGGCGGACAAGCCCGGCGACGCGATCATCGCGCTGCGCACCGCGCTGGATCAGGATCCCAAGGATGCCAGCATCCTGACCCTGATGGGCCAGGCGCATGAACGCGACGGCGCGCGGGATCTGGCGGGGGAACGCTATGCGGCGGCGGTGGATGTCTCGGGCCGGGCGGCGCCGGAAAGCTTGCGCTATACCAGTTTCCTGATCACCGATGGCCGGCTCGAGTCCGCGCTCAGCGTGCTGGAAGATGCGCTGCAGGTCAGCCCGCGTGAGCCTAACCTGCTGACGGCACGGGCCAACCTGTTGATGCGCATGCAAAATTGGGACAATGCCAAGATCGCCGTGGACCGTCTGCGCGCGCTTGGCACCCCTGCGGCGATCAAGACCGCCAACCAGCTGGATGCCGCGCTGCTGCTCAAGCAGGACAAGGTCGACGACACGATCGCCTTCCTGGGCAGCCTGTCCAAGGGGGCCGATGCCAATGCCGCCGCGGTGGCCGCGGTGGTGCAGGCGCAGATCAAGGCCGGCAAGACCGCCGAGGCCCGCGCCTATCTGGACCAGCTTCTGGCCAAGACCCCCGATGATCCGGTGCTGCGCTATCTGAGCGCCGGGGTCTACATGATGGCCGACCAGCCGGATCAGGCCGAGGCGATCTACCGCGCGCTGATGACCCAGCAGCCGGACAACCTGCGGCCCTTCCAGGCACTGTACAAGCTGCTGCTGGCCGGGGGCCGCACGGACGAGGGCGCAGCCCTGCTGGACGGCGCGCTGGCCAAGGCGCCGGACTCGCCCGCGCTGAACCTGATGAAGGCGAACGCGCTGGAGCGGGCCGGGGACTTCGACGGGGCGATTGCGATCTACGAGGCGATGTATGCCAAGGATTCCAGCAGCCTGGTCGTGGCCAACAACCTTGCCAGCCTTCTGACCAGTCACCGCACAGATGCGGCCAGCGTCGATCACGCCTTCACCATCGCGCACCGCCTGCGCGGGTCCAACGTGCCGGCCTTCCAGGACACTTACGGCTGGATCGCCTATCGCCGCGGCGACTTTGCCGAGGCGCTGACCGCGCTGGAACCGGCCGCCAAGGGCATGCCGCAGGACCCGATGGTGCAGGCGCATCTGGGCCTGACCTATGCTGCGCTGAAACAGACCGACCAGGCGCGGGCGACCCTGACCCAGGCGCTGAAGCTGGCCGGCGACGCCGCCAGTCAGCCCCAGTTCGCCGAGGCGCAAAAGGCGCTGACCGATCTGGGCGGCCCGCTGCCCTGAGGCCCGGGATGAGCCTGCCTGTGGCCTCTGCAAGCCCGGCCCTGGCCCGTGTGCCCCGGGGCGATCTGTGCGCCGGCTGTGGCATCTGCGCCGGGCTTGGCCAGACACTCGAGGCCGCCGGGCGGGCAGATTCGGCCCTGTGGGGGCCTTATGTGACGATGTGCACCGTCAGCGCCCCGCCCGAGGATCCGGCGGTGCGCCATGCCGGATCCTCGGGCGGG
>JANLQT010000539.1:0-3044 GCA_031368035.1 Rhodobacterales bacterium
CTGCGCCTGCCGCTGATCGCCGTCGTCGGCGCCCTGGCCTTTGCCGAACCGCTGGACCCCGCGGTCCTTCTTGGCGGCGGCGTGATCTTTGCTGGGATCTGGCTGAACCTGCGCTCGGCGCGGACTGCCTGATCCCCCGCCGTCCCCGGCCTTGCGCGGCTGCACCCTTGGCAGGGTCCTGAACGACCCCTGCCCTTCGCGAAGATTTTTCAGGTGATCTTCGCAGCGCTTGCCGCTAAACCCCCCTTGCCAATCATCTTCCCCAAATACCCCACGGGGGTCCGGGGGTGTGAAACCCCCGGCTTCAGCCACGAGAACCACCATGATTTACGCCGACTCCCAAGCCTACCTGACCGCTCCCGCCAAACGGGTGCTGCTGTTCGGCATGTCCGGTCTTGGCAAGACCCGCGCCTCCAACCTGCTGCGCGGCCATGGCGACTGGTTCCACTATTCGGTCGATTACCGCATCGGCACCCGCTACATGGGCGAGTATATCTCGGACATGTTCAAACGCGAGGCGATGAAGAACCCGGTGCTGCGGGCGCTGCTGATGTCCGACAGCGTCTATATCGCGTCCAACATCACCTTCGACAATCTGGCCCCGCTTTCGACCTATCTGGCCTGCCCCGGCGATCCGGCCAAGGGCGGCCTGTCCATGGCGGAATACTGCCGCCGCCAGGACCAGCACCGCGCCGCAGAAATCGCCGCAATGCTGGACACCACGCGCTTCATGACCCGCGCGCAGGACCTCTACGGCTATCCGAATTTCGTCTGCGACACCTCGGGCTCGATCTGCGAAGTGGTCGAGGCGACCGACCCCGCCGATCCGGTGATGACCGAAATCGCTGCGCATCACCTTCTGGTCTGGATCAAGGGCACCGAGGCGCACCGGGATGAATTGTGCCGCCGCTTCAACCGCGCGCCCAAACCGATGTATTTCCGCCCCGATTTCCTGTCTCAGATCTGGGCCGAATTCCTGAGCCTGGAAGGCAAGCCCGAACACCAGATCGACCCCGACGCCTTCCTGCGCTTCGGCTATGCGCGGCTTCTGGACAGCCGCCAGCCGCGCTATGAAGCCATGGCGCGCTGGGGCGTCACCGTCACGGCTGAAGAAATGTCCGAGCTTGCCTCCCCCGCCGATTTCGACGCGCTGATCGCAAAAGCCATCGACAGACGAATGTGACGGCGTCCGGGGCCTTGCCCCCGCGCAGCCGCCTGCCTACGTCACACACCCCTGCCGAAAGCCGATCATGCCCATCACCTTGCCCGAAACCCTGCCCGCGTTTGACGTTCTGAAACGCGAAGGCGTCCAGGTCATCACCCCCGACCGCGCCGCGCATCAGGACATCCGCCCGCTGCGGATCGGCCTTTTGAACCTGATGCCCAAGAAGATCCAGACCGAGAACCAGTTCGCCCGGCTGATCGGTGCGACGCCGTTGCAGATCGACTTCCAGCTGATCCGGATGACCGAACATCAGACCCGCAACACCGCCGCCGAGCATATGGAAACCTTCTACCGCCCCTTTGCCGAGGTCGAGGCTTCGGGCGAGAAGTTCGACGGTCTGATCATCACCGGCGCCCCGATTGAACATCTGCCGTTCGAAGAGGTGACCTATTGGGACGAACTGGTCCGGGTGATGGACTGGACCCAGACCCATGTGCAATCGACCTTCGGCGTCTGTTGGGGCGGCATGGCGATGATCTATCATTTCCACGGCGTGCAGAAACACATGCTGCAAGCCAAGGCCTTCGGCTGCTTTGAACAGGTGAACCTCGCGCCGACCTCGCCCTTCCTGCGCGGGTTCTCCGACGATTGCCTGATCCCGGTCAGCCGCTGGACAGAAATGCGCGAGGATGAGATCACGGCAGCCCCCGGCCTTCGCACCCTGCTGGGCAGCCCGACCACCGGGCCTTGCCTTGTCGAAGACCCCGGCCACCGCGCGCTCTATATCTTCAACCACTTCGAATATGACAACGAGACGCTGAAACAGGAATATGACCGCGATATTGCCGCAAAAACGCCGATCAATGTGCCTATGAATTATTATCCGGGTAACGATCCTGGCAAAGCCCCCTTGAACCGTTGGCGCAGCCACGCACATCTTCTCTATGTAAACTGTATAAACGAGATTTATCAGACCACACCGTTCGAGATGGCTCGGATCGGGACTTAGCGGCTTTTTGTCTGCTCGCGCCGCCGCGCGCGAGGCGGCCGCCGAAGCCGCCAGCCCGCCGCACGGCCAGTTTCTGTCCATCGAAGGCCGCCGCGTCCATGCCCTGATCCAGGGGCCGGACACGCCCGGTGCGCCCGACCTGATCCTGCTGCACGGCGCCTCGGGCAACCTGCGCGAGTTTGATGAACTGGGCGCCCGCCTCGCCCGGCATTTTCGCGTCATTGCCTTTGACCGCCCCGGCCTTGGCCATTCCGACGGGCTGGACCTGTCCGATGTCAGCCTGACCGCGCAGGCCCGTCATCTGGCCGCCGCCGCGACAAGCCTTGGCGTGCAGCGCCCGCTGCTGCTTGGCCACAGCTACGGCGGCTCGGTCGCGCTCGCCTGGGCGCTGGAGCGTTTTCTTGACCCCGCCGGGTTGATCCTCGTCTCCGCCCCGACCCTGCCCTGGCACGGCGGGCTCGACTACTGGCACAGGCTGGCTGACACCGCCTTCGGCCAGCGCCACGCCATCCCCGCGGTCGCCGCCTTCGTGCCGGAATTTTGGGTGCAACGCATGGTGACCGAAGTCTTCTCACCCGAACCGATCCCGCCCGGCTATTTCGCCGCCAAGGGCATCCCGCTCGCCGTCCGCCGCGAAACGCTGCGCCACAACACCGAACAGATCAACCGCCTGCATGCCGAACTGACCGCCCACCTGCCGCGCCACGCCGGCCTGACCCTGCCAACCGAGCTTTTGCACGGCACCGATGACCGCGTCGTGCCCATCCACATCCACTCCCGCCCGCTGGCCAAGCTTATGCCCCACGCCCGGCTGATCGAACTGCCCGGCGCCGGCCACATGCCGCACCTGACCCGCCCGGACGAGGTCGA
>JANLQT010000551.1:0-8144 GCA_031368035.1 Rhodobacterales bacterium
ATCGACCACGACGGCGCTGATCCATCACATTCTGGACGTCTCGGGCCGGCCGACGCAGATGGGCGGCAACATCGGGCGCGGGGTGTTCGATCTGGACCCGCCGATCGACGGCGAAGTGATCGTGCTGGAACTTTCGTCCTATCAGACCGAACTGGCGCGCAGCCTGACGCCGGATATCGCGGTGTTCATCAACCTGTCGCCCGATCACCTTGACCGGCATGGCGGGCTGGGGGGCTATTTCGCGGCCAAGCGGCGTCTGTTCGCGGAAGGTGGGCCGGACCGGGCGGTGATTGGCGTGGACGAGGTCGAGGGACAGTTTCTGGCGGGCCAGATGGCGCTGGGGCCGGTCGATGACCGGGTGATCCGGATATCTTCGGGCCAAAAGCTGGAGGGGTTCGGCTGGACCGTCTTTGCGCGCAAGGGCTTCCTGTCGGAATGGCGGCGCGGCAAGCAGGCGGCCTCGATTGACTTGCGCGAGATGAAGGGGCTGCCGGGGGCGCATAACCACCAGAACGCCTGCGCCGCCTATGCGGTGTGCCGGACGCTGGGGTTGGCGCCCAAGCAGGTCGAGGCAGCGCTGCATTCCTTTGCCGGTCTGCCGCATCGGAGCCAGTTGGTGGGCGAGCGGGGCGGCGTGCGGTTCGTCAATGACAGCAAGGCGACCAATGTGGACAGCGCCGCCAAGGCCTTGCAAGCGTTCCCGCGCATTCGCTGGATCGCCGGGGGATTGGGCAAAGAGGGCGGGATCAAGGCTTTGTTGCCGTTTGTGGGCTCGGTCGCCAAGGCCTATCTGATCGGTCATTCGGCGCGGGAGTTCGCGCTGGAACTGGGCGAGGTTCCGCATGAGATTTGCGAGACGATGGAGCGGGCCGTGGCCCGGGCTGCGGCAGAGGCCGAGCCGGGGGATGTGGTGTTGCTTGCCCCGGCGGCGGCGAGTTTCGACCAGTATCCGGACTTTGAAAAGCGCGGCGAGGACTTTGCGGGCCTGGTGAAGGCGTTGATGGCGTAACTGGGGCGCTGCCCCAGACCCCGGAGGTATTTGTCTCCAAGATGAATGGCTCTGGGGTCAGCGGTCTTCCAGATGCGCCTGGATGATCGCATCGAAGCTGGTGTCTGCTGTGAACCCAAGGGCTTTGGCGCGGATCGCGGTGAAGTTTTCGGGCCAGGTGGCGACGATGCGGGCAATGGTTTCGTCGGGTTCCATGCGGATCAAATCGACCGCCTTTTGGCCGGCAACTCGGCGGAGCGCTTCGATTTCCTCGGCGACGGTGGCCGACAGGCCCGGCATGTTCAGCGCGATGCGGCCTTCAAGGCGCGACAGGTCCAGCGTCTTGGCGTGCTGCAAGAAGCCCACGGCGGCGCGGGGGCTGGCGAACCAGTGGCGCACGGTATCCTTGACGGGCAGAACGGCGGGAAGGCCCGCCAAAGGTTCACGCAGGATGTTCGAGAAGAACCCCGAGGCGGCGGCATTGGGTTTGCCGGGGCGGATCACGATGGTGGGCAGGCGGATGGCGATGGCCTGGAGGATGCCGCGCCGGGCGTAATCGGCCAGCAGCAGCTCGGTCATCGCCTTTTGCGTGCCGTAGGACGTGCGGGGGCTGAGCGCCAGATCGTCGGGGATCGCTGGCGGGAAGGGTGGGCCGAACACCGCGATGGTCGAGGAAAACACGATGCGCGGGTGGTAATCCGGCGTGGCGCGGATCGCCTCCAACAAGGCGCGGGTGGCGTCGAGGTTGGCGGCATAGCCAAGTTCAAAATTGGCTTCCGCCCCGCCCGAGGGCACGGCAGCGAGGTGGAAGATCACCTCGGGACGGCGGGCGATCAGACTTTGCGCGGCGCCGGGGGCGGCGAGGTCGGTGGTGATGCATTCAGCCCCGGGCTGGGCCGGCGGCGGCGACACGTCAGCCAGGATCAGGTCCTGATTGGCCATGGCGCGGGCCAGACGCTGGCCGATCATGCCGGCGCCGCCGATGATGAGATTGGGCATGGAATCCTCCTGCTGCGCGGACACCATGGCGGCAAAGCGCGCTGCGTTCAACGGGTGGATGGGCCTTCCGGCCGATCGCGCTTAGCGCACCTTCAGCGTGGCCAGTCCGACCATCGCCAGGATCAGGCTGATGATCCAGAACCGGATCACGATCTGCGGTTCGGACCAGCCGCGCTTTTCGAAATGGTGGTGGATCGGCGCCATCAGGAAAATGCGCTTCTTGGTGCGCTTGTAATACAGGACCTGGATGATCACCGACAAAGCCTCGACCACGAACAGGCCGCCGACGATGGCCAGCACGATCTCGTGCTTGATGCAGACCGCGATGGCGCCGAGGGCGCCGCCCAAAGCCAAGGACCCGGTGTCGCCCATGAACACCGCCGCCGGGGGGGCGTTGTACCACAGGAACCCCAGGCCCGCGCCCAGAAGGGCGGTGGCGAAGATCAGAAGTTCACCGGTCAGCGGCACATAATGCACGCCCAGATATTCGGCGAAATTCACGTTGCCCACGACGTAAGAGATCACCCCCAGCGTCATCGCGGCAATCATCACCGGCATGATCGCCAGCCCGTCCAGCCCGTCGGTCAGGTTCACCGCATTGGCGGCGCCCACGATCACGATCATGCCGAAGGGCACGAAGAAATAGCCCAGGTTGACCAGTGCGTTCTTCAGGACCGGCACGGCCAGCTGGTTAGCCAGCCCCGGCGGGTGGAACGAGGCAGCGGCATAGCTGGCCAGCGCCGCGATCAACAGGCCCAGCAGAAACCGCACGCGCGAGGACACGCCCCTGGTGTTCTGCTTGGTCACTTTGGCGAAATCGTCAGCAAAGCCGATCAGGCCAAAGGCCAGCGTCACCAGCAGGGTGATCCAGACATAGGGATTGTCCATCCGCGCCCACAGCACCGTCGAAAACACCAGCGCCGACAGGATCAGCAGGCCGCCCATCGTGGGCGTGCCGGCCTTGGCGAAATGGCTTTGCGGCCCGTCTTCGCGGATCGGCTGGCCCTTGCCTTGACGGCGGCGGAGGAGGTCGATCAGGGGGCGACCGAACACGAAGCCGAAAATCAGCGACGTGACGAAGGCGCCGCCGGCGCGGAAGGTGATATACTTGAAAAGGTTAAAGAAATCTCCGCCCTTGGCCAGTTCTGACAACCAATACAGCATCGCTTATCTCCCTAAGCCGCGCGTCGCGGTGGATTGGCCCAATTTGCGGAAGGCGTCAACGACCAGCGAGACTTTCGCCCCTTTGGAGCCCTTTACCAGAACGATATCGCCGGCATCCACAAGGCTGCGGGCGCGGGCGGCCAGCTCTTCCGCCGTCGCCGCCCATTCGCCGCGCTGGCTGCGCGGCAGGATGTCATACAGCGCGCGCATGCGGGGGCCGGCGCAGTGGATCACCGAAATGGCGGACAGCCCGGGGTGCTTGGCCACGGCGCGGTGCAGGGCAATCTCGGTCGGCCCCAGTTCCAGCATGTCGCCCAGAATCGCGATGCGGCGGCCCTTGGCCAGACGCCCGCGGCCGTCCTCGGGGCAGGCGGCGGTCAGCATGTCCAGCGCGGCGGCCAGCGAGGCGGGATTGGCGTTGAAGGCGTCGTCGATCAGATCGAAGCCGAGGTTTTCGACCGGGTCCAGCAGGATACGCTCACGCTGGCCGCGCCCGGGGGGCGGGGTCCAATGGCCAAGGTCGGTGGCAGCGATGGCAAGGTCGAGGCCCAGCGCCTCGGCCACGGCGAGGGCGCCGAGGCCGTTCATGGCAAAGTGGCGGCCCGGGGACAGGACCTTGAACAGCAGGTCTTGCCCGTGGTGGTCGGCGCGGATGGTCGAGGCCTTGTCGGACAGGTTCAGTTGCTTCAGCCGCCAGTCGGCGGCGGCATCGGCGCCGAAGGTCACGGTGCTTGCGCCTGTCGCCCGGGCGAGGGCCAGCATCAGCGGCGATTGGTCCAGGTCCAGCGGAATGACGGCGGTGCCACCCGGCATCAACCCTTTGAACAGGGCGGATTTTTCCGTGGCGATGCCGTCCAGATTCTCGAAGGCTTCCAGATGCGCGGGGGCGATGGTGGTGATCATCGCGACATGGGGCTGCGTCAGGCGGGCGAGGGGTTCGATCTCGCCAGGGTGGTTCATGCCAACCTCGATCACCGCGAAGTCGGTGTCCTGCGGCATCCGCGCCAGGGTCAGTGGCACGCCCCAGTGGTTGTTGTAGCTGGCCTCTGCGGCATGGGTGCGGCCTTGCCCGGCCAGGATCATCCGCAGCATTTCCTTGGTCGAGGTCTTCCCGACCGACCCGGTGACGGCAACGACCTTGGCATGGGACCGCGCCCGGCCAGCGGCGCCAAGGGCGGTCAGGCCGTCCAGAACTTCCGGCACGATCAGCAGGGGCGCATCCGGGGCGACGCCTTCGGGCCGGTGCGAGACCATGGCGGCGGCGGCACCCTTGGCCAGCGCAGTGGCGACGAAATCATGGCCGTCGCGCATGTCCTTCAGCGCGATGAACAGATCGCCGGGCTGGATCGTGCGGGTGTCGATGGAGACGCCCGTGGCGGCGAAGGGCTTCGTGGCCTTGCCGCCGGTCGCGGCCTCGATGTCAGAAGAGGTCCACAGGGGCTGGTTCGGTGTCATATCCGGCCCTCCAATGCGGCGACGGCGATGGAGGCTTGCTCGACATCATCGAACGGATAGACCTGCCCCGCGATGGTCTGGCCGCTTTCATGGCCCTTGCCAGCAATCAGCAGGGCATCACCCGGACCCAAAAGATCGGCCCCGCGCAGGATGGCTTCGGCGCGGTCGCCGACCTCGATCGCGCCGGGACAGGCTTGCAGAATTGCTGCGCGGATACTGGTGGGATCCTCGGAACGGGGGTTATCGTCTGTCACTATTCGAACATCTGCATGATCTGCGGCGGCGATGCCCATCATGGGGCGCTTGCCGCGGTCGCGGTCGCCGCCAGCGCCGAACACGATGATGATGCGGCCCATGACATGCGGCCGCAGCGCCTTCAGCGCGACCCGGATCGCGTCGGGCGTGTGGGCGTAATCGACGAACACCGCGGCGCCATTGGCGCGGGTGGCGGCCAGTTGCATCCGCCCGCGCACGCCGGTCAGGCCGGGCAGAACGCGGAAAACTGCCTCGGGCTTTTCCCCCGCACCGATCACCAAAGCGGCGGCCAGCGCCACGTTGTCGGCCTGGAACTGGCCGATCAGGTTCAGGCGCAACTGGTGCACTTTGCCCTTGAAGGCCAGGCGCAGGTCTTGCCCCGTCGCATCGAACCGGTGGCCCAGCAGGCGCAGATCGCAGCCCGCCGCATGGCCGACGGTCAGAACGGTGCAGCCGCGTGCGTGGGCCAGGGCAGCCACCTCGGCGCCTTTGGGATCGTCCAGGTTCACCACCGCGACGGCGTCATCGGGCAGAACGCGGGTAAAGAGACCCATCTTGGCGGCGAAATACGCCTCGAACGTCTTGTGGTAATCGAGGTTGTCTTGGGTGAAATTGCTGAAGCCCGCCGCCTGCAAATGCACGCCGTCCAGCCGCCGCTGGTCCAGCCCGTGCGAGGACGCTTCCATCGCCGCATGGGTGACCCCTGCCCCGGCGGCCTCGGCGAGGATGCGGTGCAGGGTCAGGGTGTCGGGGGTGGTGTGTGCCGAGGGCGCCTCCCAGGCGCCTTCGATGCCGGTGGTGCCGATGTTGATGGCGGCATGGCCCAGCAGGGTCCAGATCTGGCGGCAGAACGTCGCGGTCGAGGTTTTGCCGTTGGTGCCGGTGACGGCGACGATGGTTTTCGGCTGGGAGGCGAACCACAGCGCGGCGGCGCGGGCCAAAGCCTCGCGCGGGTCATCGGCGATGACAACAGCGACGCCGGGCACCGCGCCGATCAGGGCGGCGCCGGTGCGGTCGGTCAGGATCGCCGCGGCACCAAGCTCAACCGCCTTGGCGGCAAAGCTGGCGCCGTGCAGGGCGCTGCCGGGCAAAGCCGCGAACAGGAACCCCGGGCGCACCGCGCGGCTGTCCAGCGTCAGGCCGGTGATGCGCACCCCGGGTCCGTAAATGGACAGGCCAAGGTCCTGCAAGCTGCGTGTCTGCCCGGTCTCGCCCATCATCCGTCACTCGAAAGGAGTCTTCGGCCCGTCATTGGCCCCGGCCACCGCTGGCCGCAAGCCCAGAAGCGGCGCAACGCGGCGGATCACCTCGGCGGCCACCGGCACCGAGGTCCAGCCGGCCGTGCGGCGCGGCTTGGGGCCCGAGGTTTCAACCGGCTCGTCCAGCACGACCAGCAGCACATATTTCGGCGCGTCCGCCGGGAAGACGCAGGCAAAGGTGTTGACCACCTTGTCCTCGTCATAGCCGCCACCGCGCTTGGGCTTTTCCGCCGTGCCGGTCTTGCCCGCCACTGCATATCCCGGCACATCGCCAAGCGTCGCCGTGCCTTCGGTCACGACGCGGCGCATCATCGCCACAGCGTCGGCCGCGACCTTTTCCGACAGCAGCCGCGGGCCGGGCGCATGGGCAACGCCGTGCAGCAGGGTGGGCGTGACCTTGATCCCGCCATTGGCAATCGTGGCATAGGCGGCGGCAAGGTTCAGCGGCGAAGTTGCCAGCCCGTGCCCGTAAGCCGCTGTGATCGTGACGATTTCCGACCAGCGCGTCGGTACCAGCGCCTTGGCGCTGGCGGCTTCGACCATCTCGATCTGCGGGGCATCCAGCAGGCCCATCGACCGCAAGAAGTCCTGCTGCCGCTCGCCGCCGATGAGCAGACCCAGATGCGCGGCCCCGACGTTCGAGGACTTGGCGATGATGTCGCTGACCGTCGCCATCGGGCCGTAGTTGTGGTTTTCAAATTCCTTGATGGTGAACTTGCCCCAGCGCATCGGCGCATTGGCATCGACCAGCGACGTCGGGCCCACGAGGCCCAGCTCCATCGCCTGAGACGCGGCGAAGATCTTGAAGGTCGAACCCAGCTCATAAATGCCCTGCACCGCGCGGTCGAACAGCGGGCTGTCCTGCGGATTGCCCGAGGTCGGCAGCGGCGGGCGGTCGTTGGGGTCGAAGTTCGGCAGGCTGGCGAGCGCCAGAACCTCGCCCGTGTGAACGTCCATCAGGATCGCCGCTGCGCCCTTGGCGTTCATCATCTTCATGCCGGACCCGAGCACATCTTCCACCGTCGCCTGCACCGTCAGGTCCAGCGACAGTTGCAGCGGCTGGCCGGCAAGGGCGGGATCGCGCAGGCGAGTATCCTCGAATTTTTCAAGCCCCGCCGTTCCGATAACCTCTGCCGAATCAACGCCTTCCGCGCCAAAACTCGCGCCACCCAGCACATGCGCGGCCAAGGTGCCATTGGGGTAAAGCCGCATCTCGCGCGGGCCGAAATACAGGCCAGGATCACCGATTTCATGCACCGCCTGCATCTGTTCGGGCGACAGCACCTTCTTGATCCACAGGAAGGACCGGCCATCGGTGAAGCGCCGCTCCAGCGCCTTGGCGTCAAGATCGGGGAAGATCGCCGCCAGTTTCAACGCAACGGAGTGCGGGTCCACCAGGTCATGCGGCTGCACATACAGCGAATGGGTCAGCATGTTGGTGGCCAGGATGCGCCCCTGACGGTCGGTGATATCGGCGCGGGTGGCGACGATTTCATTGCCGCGCACGGCGGCGCGGGGTTCGACAGGCTCGGTCGCGGCCAGCGTGCCCATGCGCACGCCGATCACCGAAAACGCCGCGACCACGCCCATCACCAGCAGTTTCAACCGCCACTCGGCCCGGGATTTCGACGCCTCGCGCTGGACTTCATGCCGCGCACGCAGGTTCTCACGTTCGATCACATCGGGATTTTCGCCCTTGGCGCGGGCGTCGAGGATGCGGGCAAGCGGGCGAAGCGGCGTGCGGATCATGGGAAGGCCTTGTCGTCCGGATTGAAGGTGATCTCACCAGAGGTATCGGCAGAGGCGGTGATGGTCAGTTTGCCCTCGGATGCGCCGGTTGCGGGCGGCAGGCCGCCGGCGGTCAGGGCGGGGGTTTCAGTTTCAATCAGGGCAGCGGGCGCGGGGAAGGCCACCGACTTGCCATCGGCCATCTGTTCGGGTTCCAGCGGCAGAAGGTTCAACCGGTCGAAGTTGACGGTGGCGAGTTCCTTCAGCCGGGTCGGGCGGTTCAGATAGGCCCATTC
>JANLQT010000587.1:0-5887 GCA_031368035.1 Rhodobacterales bacterium
TGACGGTGAACCGGCTGATCCGGCTGTCCTATGGGCCGTTCCGCTTGGGCGATCTGAACCCCGGAGAGGTCGAGGAGATCAAGCCGCGGGTGCTGAAGGAGCAACTCGGCCTTGGCGATCTGGAGTTTGAGGAATCCAAACACCCCGGCCGAGCGCCGGCCAAGCCCGCGCGGGGACCGAAGATTGCGGCGCCCTCTGCCAAGCCGGTGGCACGGGTTCGCACCAATCCGCAGACGCGGGGCGAGGCGGCGGCGCTGCGAAACGGCATCGACCTGGACGCGAAGCCGCGCCCCGCAGCGAAAGGGGCCAAGGCGGCACCGAAGCCGCGCAAGCCTTCGACGCGAAACGCTCCGGCTGACGGCAAGGGGCCGAAGCGGGGGGAATAAATCCCGGCACTTCCCCGCGCCACGGCTATGGCGCGGCAGGGGGCGCTGACCTATATTCCGCACACAAACGTGAGGGGCCAGCAGAACATGTCGTCCAAAGCCTTGCAGACGCTGGCCTTCCTGCTGCTGGTGGCGCTGACTTTGTATGTCGCATTTGGCGGAGGCATGTGATGGCGCAGCGTTACGGCGGCAAATATTCTCCCCAGCCGCAGGGCGATGAGCCGAACCTGCCCAATCCCTATGACAGGCAGGACCCGAGCCGTGTCGGGGCGAAGTCGAACCTGCTGTTCGCGCTGGCTTTGCCCTTTGCGATCAAGGCTTTCACCGGCGGGCCGTCGAACCTGTTCCTGAACCTGATTGCGGCGGGGCTGATGCTGGGGTCGGCCTGGCTGACGCGTGAGGGGCTGAAGGCCGAGGACGCCTATGACGCCCGCAAGGTCGCGCGGCGCCCGGCGTTTCCGCGCAAGATGGCGGGGGCGGTCCTGTGCGGCATGGCGCTGCTGGTGGCCACGACGATCTTCACACTGAACCCCTTGGCGCATGTGCTGTTCGGGGTGTTCGGGTCAGTCCTGCATCTGGCGGCTTTTGGGCTGGACCCGATGACGGACAAGGGGCTGGAGGGCGTCGATACGTTCCAGACTGACCGTGTGGCGCGGGCGGTGGACGAAGCGGAGGGCTACCTGAAGGGCATGAAGGACGCGATCCTGCGTGCCCGGGACCCGACGCTGGAGGCCCGGGTGGACCGGTTCATCGCGGTGGCGCGCAATCTGTTCCGGCAGGTCGAGGGCGATCCCGGCGATCTGACGGCGGCGCGCAAGTATATGGGCGTGTACCTGATGGGCGCGCGCGATGCGACGGCCAAGTTCGCCGATGTCTGGGCCGCCGGTCGGAACGCCGGGGCGCGCTCGGACTATGAGGCGCTGCTGACCGATCTTGAGACCAATTTCGCCGCGCGCACCACGGCGCTGCTGGGCAACACCCATTCTGACCTTGATGTGGAAATCAAGGTGCTGCGTGACAGGCTGGCGCAGAACTTCTGACGCCGATGATTTTGACCCGCCCCATTTGAAAGGCTGATCCCATGACCGAAACGATCCGCGAACAGGCCGCCACCGCCCTTGCCGAGGTGGAAAAAGTCACCACTGCCATTCTGCCCGAACCGGTGAATGCGCTGGTCGTGCTGGAATCCGCCAATCCTGTGCAAGCTGATGCGATCAAGAAGCGCATGGCCGAGATCGACATGGGCAACACCCAGTCGATCATCGGCTTCGGTGCCGGCGCGCAGGCCGAATTGCAGGTGATCAGCCAGCAGATGCTGAGCGGCGTGAAGAACAAGGATGTCGGCCCGGCAGGCGATGCCTTGCGCGATATCGTGTCCACTATTCGCGGCTTTTCCGGCGAGGAACTGGACCCGGCGCGGGGCCGGTCCTGGTGGGAGAAGCTGACCGGGGCGGCGACGCCTTTGGCGCAGTTCGTGGCGCGGTATGAGACGGTTCAGACCCAGATCGACAAGATCACCGAGAACCTGTTGATGCACGAGCATGTCCTGCTGAAGGACATCGCCAGCCTCGACATTCTGTATGCCAAGACGCTGACCTTCTATGACGAGTTGGGGCTGTATATCGCTGCGGGCGAGGCCAAGCTGAAGGAACTGGACACCACCACGATCCCGGCCAAGGACGCCGAAGTGAAGGCGGCGCCAGCAGACGATCAGGTGAAGATCGCGCAGGAACTGCGGGACATTCGCGCGGCGCGGGACGATCTGGAGCGGCGGGTCTATGACCTGAAGCTGACGCGGCAGGTGACGATGCAAAGCCTGCCCTCGATCCGGCTGGTGCAGGAGAACGACAAAAGCCTCGTCGGCAAGATCAACTCGACTTTGGTCAACACCGTGCCGCTGTGGGAGACGCAACTGGCGCAGGCCGTCACCATCCAACGCTCCAAGGAAGCGGCGGATGCGATCAAGGGTGCGAACGATCTGACCAACGAACTGCTGACGGAAAACGCCAAGAACCTGCAAGTGGCGAACGCCGAAATCCGCACCGAGATGGAGCGCGGGGTGTTCGACATTGAATCGGTGAAAGCGGCCAATGACGCGCTGATCGCCACGATCGAGGACAGTTTGCGCATTGCCGATGAAGGCAAGGCCAAGCGCGCGGCGGCCGAGATTGAACTGGTGAAGATGGAAAGCGCGCTGAAGGACACGTTGTCCGCTGCCTCGGCACATGCGGCGGGTTCCCGCCCGTCGGTGCAAGGCTGACCTGATGGGATTTGGGGGTTCTGCGGTCTGGTTGGGGCTGGCGCTTGCGGCGCTGGCCCTGGCGGGGTGCGACGTGGCGGCGATAGAACCGCCGCCCGCCGTGCCTGTGACCGTGGCCCCCCCTGCCCCCGCGAGTGCCGAAAGCGCGGCTTTGGCCAGTTACTATGGCGAGGTTCAGGCCGAGCTTCTGGGTCAGGGGTTGCTGCGCACCGATATGGGCGGGCCGGATACGCCCTTCACCGATGCGATGCTGACCACGAACTTCCTGCGCATCGCGTTTTACGAGGAATATGACCGCAGCCTGGGCGGCACCACCAGGGCCGAGGCGTCCATCCCTCTGACGCGCTGGACGATCCCGGTGCGCGTCGATCTGCGCTTTGGCGCCAGCGTGCCGCCGGAGGTGCAGGAAGCGGACCGCCGGCGCATCGGCGCCTATCTGGACCGGCTGAAACGGCTGACCGGCCATCCGGTCGGCCTGTCGGACAAATATGCGAATTTCACCGTGTTCATCGCCGATGTGGACGAACGCCGGGCGCTTGGCCCCACGATTGCAGCGCTGATGCCGGAACTGACGCCGGCGCAACTGACCTCGATGACCGACATGGACCGCAACACCTATTGCCAGGTGATTACCCAATCGAATCCGGCGACGTTCACCTATACCGGGGCGATTGCGGTGATACCGTCCGAACATCCGGACCTGCTGCTGATGTCCTGCATCCACGAGGAACTGGCGCAAGCCCTTGGGTTGCCGAACGATTCTGGCCTCGCCCGCCCGTCGATCTTCAACGACGATCAGGAATTCGCTTTGTTGACCCGTCAGGACGAGATGCTGCTGACGATGCTGTATGCGCCCGAGTTGCGCCCCGGCATGACCGAGGCGGAAGCCCGGCCGATTGTTGAAACCCTTGCAAGCCATCTGATCGGTGGCGCCAGTTGACCGCGTTTTGCGGCGAGGAGTGAGAGATGGTTTTCGGTTTCCTCAAAGGCGAGTTCATCGACGTCATATCCTGGCTTGATGACACCCGCGACACCATGGTCTGGCGGTTTGAACGCCGCGACAATGCCATCAAATATGGCGCCAAGCTGACAGTGCGCGAAGGTCAGGCGGCGGTGTTCGTGAACGAGGGGCAACTGGCGGATGTGTTCGGGCCGGGGCTGTATGAATTGCAGACCAACAACATGCCGATCATGACGACGTTGCAGCACTGGGATCACGGGTTTTCCTCGCCCTTCAAGTGCGAAGTGTATTTCGTCAACACCACGCGCTTCAACGACCAGAAATGGGGCACCAAGAACCCGATCATGTGCCGGGACCCGGAGTTCGGGCCGGTGCGGATTCGGGCGTTCGGCACCTATTCGATGCGGGTTTCGGACCCGGGCAAGTTCCTGAAAGAGGTGGTGGGAACGGACGGCGAGTTCACCTCGGACGAGATTTCCGAGCAGATCCGCAACGTGATCGTGCAGCAGTTGGGGCAGGTTCTGGCGGCGTCCAACATCGCGGTGCTGGATATGGCGGCCAATACTCAGGCGCTTGGCAAGCTGATCACCGACCAGATTGGCCCGAAGATCACCGATTACGGCCTGTCGCTGCCGGAATTCTACATCGAGAACGTCTCGTTGCCGGAAGAGGTCGAGAAGGTGCTGGACAAGCGCACCTCGATGGGGATCGCGGGGGATCTGAACAAATACATGCAGTTCAACGCCGCCGAGGGGCTGGCGCAGCCGGGGTCGAACATGGGGGCCACGATGGGCGCCGCCATGGGCGCGGGCATGGGGATGAGCATGGGGCAAGCCGGGCCGTGGGGCGCTGCGCCCGCCGCTGCTGCTGCGCCGCCGCCGCCGCCCGCTGCGGGCAAGGTCTGGCATGTCGCGGTGAATGGCGCCACGCAAGGGCCGTTCACCGAGGTTGAGCTGGCCGGCATGGCGAATGCGGGGCAACTGGGCGCAGAGGCTCAGGTCTGGACCGCGGGCCAGGCGGGCTGGGTGGCTGCGGGCACGACGGAACTGGCGCGTCTGTTCGCGCAGATGCCGCCGCCTCCGCCGCCGCCGGGCAAAGCCGGGGCCTGACATGTCGGGTCCGGTGCAGGTCGCCGAACAGCATCGCTGGCCCTGCGAGCAATGCGGGGCCGACCTGCGCTTTGCGCCGGGGCAGACCGAACTGGTGTGCAGCCATTGCGGCCATGTGCAGAAAATCCCCGAGGCGGATGCCAAGGTCCGCTCGGGCGCGCTGACCGAACATGATCTGGCGCACGGCCTGTCCGACGATCTGCCCGCCGGTGCCAGCGAAGCGGTGCGCACCACGTCCTGCCCGTCCTGCGGCGCGCGGATCGAGTTTCAGGGGGCCGACCATGCCGCGCGCTGTCCGTTCTGCGACACGCCGGTGGTGGTGGACACCGGGACCGAACGGCGGATCAAGCCGCAGGCGCTGGTGCCGTTCCAGTTGGACGAAAAGACCGCCCGCGCTGCGCTGATCCTGTGGCTGGGGCGGCTGTGGTTCGCGCCGAACGGGCTGAAGCTGTACACCCGCGCGGGCCGGGCGCTGAACGGGGTTTACGTGCCCTACTGGACCTTCGATGCCGCCACGCAAAGCCGCTACACCGGGGCCAAGGGCGTGCATTATTACGAGACCCGCACCGTTACCGTGAACGTCAACGGCCGCAATGAAACCCGGCAGGAACAGGTGCAGAAGACGCGCTGGTATCCCGCTGCGGGCCGGGTGGCGCGGCGGTTCGACGATGTGCTGGCCATCGCCTCGACCAGCTTGCCGGTGCAGCTTGGTGACGGGCTGGAGCCGTGGGATCTGTCGGCGCTGAGGCCCTATGCGCCGGACTACCTCGCCGGGCTGCAGGCCGAGGGCTATACGGTGGCGCTGGCGGACGGGGTGCAGACCGCGCATGGCAAGATGGCGCTGGTGATTCAAGGCGACGTGCGCCGTGACATTGGCGGCGATGTGCAGCGGATCGACAGTCTGAACACCGATTACGCGGCCGAGACGTTCAAGCATATCCTGCTGCCGGTGTGGATGGCGGCCTATAAATATGGCGGGAAAAGTTACCGGTTCCTGGTGAACGGCCAGACCGGCGAAGTGCAGGGCGAGCGTCCCTACAGCGCCTGGAAGATCACCTTTGCGGTACTGCTGGTGCTGATCATCGCGGGCGTGCTGTTCTACCTGAACCAGACCTACAACCAGTAAGTCATTCACGTTGCGAGAAATATCCCGGGAGGGTCCGGGAGGGCT
>JANLQT010000603.1:0-4162 GCA_031368035.1 Rhodobacterales bacterium
TGGAAAACCTGATGCTTGGGGTGCCAAAGCCGCAGCGTCTTGGCATGGTCGATTGGGCCGCCGTCGAAGTGTCCGTTGCCCCCTTGGTCACGCGTCTTGGCATCCGGTCGGATCTGCACTCGCCGGTTCGCGGCCTCTCAGCGGCTGAAAACTGGCTGATCTCAATCTGCCGCGCGCTGGTGCGCAAAGCCAGACTTATCGTGATGGATGAACCCACCGCCTCGCTTTCGGATGCCGAAGCGGAACGCCTTCTTGCTATCATCCGAGACCTGTCGGCCTCTGGCGTCGCCGTACTTTATGTGTCGCATCGGCTGGACGAGGTTCTTGGCATTTGTGACAGCGTGACCGTATTTCGGGACGGGCAGCTTGCGGCATCTTTCGGGCGCGGCGACCTGACCCGCGACCGTCTTGTCACCGCCATCGTCGGCCATGCTCCCGAACAGACCCCGGCCCTGACGGCACCCAAACTGGCGGACAAACCGATGCTGTGCGTGGCGAACCTGTGCCGCTTGCCATCGGTGCGCAATGTCAGTTTCCAAGTTCATTCCGGCGAAGTTCTGGGGCTTGGCGGGCTGGTGGGTGCGGGACGCACCGAACTTGCCCGGCTGATCTTCGGCGCAGACCGTCGCGACAGTGGCACCATGACGCTGGATGGCGCGGCCTATGACCCTCGCTCTCCCAGCCAGGCCGTGAAAGCCGGGATCGGCTATGTGCCAGAGGAGCGCCGCGCCGACGGTTTGCTGCTGACTAAGAGCATTGCCTTCAACCTGTCTCTGGCCAACCTAGACAAGGTGATCTTCGGCCCGATGCTGCCTTTGATCAGCCCTAAGGCGCGCAGCAGTCTTGCGCTTGAAACAATTCGCGCGCTTTCCATCAAGGCGACGGGACCGCAGCAGCCGGTGGGCAGGCTTTCCGGCGGCAACCAGCAGAAGGTCGTCATCGGGCGCTGGCTGAACCGAAGACCGAAGCTCTTGATACTGGACGAGCCGACGCGCGGCGTCGACATCGGCGCACGGGCTGAGATTCACCGGCTGGTCCGCGAAATGGCCAAAGACGGCATGGCGGTCATCGCCATATCCTCCGAGCCGGACGAACTGCCAGAGCTTTGCGACCGCGTGCTGGTCATGGCCGAAGGACGAATTGTCAAAGAACTGAAGGGAAGAGACGTGACGCGCAAGGCCATCATCGGGGCAAGTTATTCCGGCACGGTTCAACCAGCATGAACACCTACCGCACCTGGCTGACTCTCTTTGCCCGCTATGCGACAATCATCGGATTGTTCGCCATGATCATGGCCTTTTCCGTGCTTTCCCCCAAAGCGTTCCCAAGCTTTGCCAACTTCACCAACGTGCTGAACCAAACCTCGCTGGTGATGATCCTGGCCGGAGGCCTGACCCTTGCCGTGATCGTCGGAGAGTTGGACCTTTCCGTCGGTTTTGGTGCCAGCCTGCACGGCATCCTTGTGACCGGCCTGATCGTGCATGACAAGATCCCGATCCCGGTAGCGATCCTGATCGTCGTGGTGGCGGGTGCGCTGATTGGCCTCGTGAACGGGTTCATCGTCACCAAGATGCGGGTGAACTCGGTCATTGCCACCCTTGGCACTGGCACAATAATCACCGGTCTCGCCTTCGCATATTCTGCCGGCGTGCCTATTGTCGCCGGTGTGCCGGAAGGCTTCCTGCAACTTTCGCTGGGCCGCTGGCTTTGGGGTATCCCCAACAACATCGTCGTGATGGCGGCGGTTCTGGGCGCGCTGTGGGTGCTGGTCGAAAAGACCGCGCTGGGCCAAGAGATTCAGGCGGTTGGCGGCAATGCCAGTGCCGCCAGACTGGCGGGGATCAATGTGGACCGGGTGAAAATCCTAGGCTTTGTGATCGCCGGCATGTGTTCCGCACTGACAGGCATCCTCTTGGCCTCTCGCCTTGGCTCTGGAACGGCAAGTGCGGCCGACAGTTACCTCTTGACCGCCTTCGCCGCCGTCTTCCTCGGTTCGGCAACCCTGCGCGATGGTGAGTTCCACGTCTTCGGCACCTTTATCGGCGCCTTGATCATCGCGGTCGGTTTTAACGGACTCAACATTTTCGGCGCGCCGACCTTCTCGCAATACGTGTTTCAGGGTGCGATCCTGATTGTGGCTGTCGGGCTGTCATCACTCGGCCGGATGTTGGCCGAAAAGTAGGAGCAAACCATGACGGCAACTTGGGATATCTTTGTGTTGGAATACGCTCGTTCGCATCAGCAGCCCTGGGTCGATCTGATCGCGGGCATGGCGCATGCCGGGGCGGTCGATCTGCCGTTCAGCTTCATCCTTGCCGTGCAGGGGCAGCGCAAGGTGCTGATCGACACTGGCTTCATGCAGGACGAAGCCTCCTCGGGGTTCGCGCGCAAGTTTGGCATACCAAACTGGATTTCTCCGGTGCGAATGGTCGCTGAAATGGGGATTGCGGCAGACGAGATCACCGACATCATCGTGACGCACGCCCATTTCGACCACATGGGGTCGATTGCCGAATTTCCAAAGGCGCAGATCCACATCCAGAAATCCGAGCTGCTGATCTGGTACGAAGCCATTGCCTTGCCAAAACGCTTTTCGCACCTGACCGCCATCATCGATCCTGAAAATCTGCGCGCCTGCCTGGAGGCCTCGATCGAACATCGTGTCACCCTGATTGACGGCGACAAGGACAACGTCCTGCCCGGCCTTCATGTGCGCATCGCTTCTGGCCACACCATCGGTCAGCAGTTCGTCATCCTTGAGACTGGACAGGGTCGGCGGGTGATTTCCGGCGACTGTCTTTACAACAAATGCCAGTTGCACGGTCACAACAACGATGGCGTCTATGTGCCGTTGAACAACGCAACGGGCAGCGTGTGGGAGCAGATTAAGTCGCTGGACAAACTGAACGATGAAATCGGCGGCGACCTGAAGAATCTCGTGATCCTGCATGACCCCGACCGCTGGCAGGGTCTGCCGGTGGAAAAAGAGGTCGAAGGCTGGATGATTTTCCGGGCAGCGACGGCATAAGCCGATCCAGCAGCACTGGTTGTTGTGCCTGCAATAAGGCACCCCGCCGCGTGTTGATGCGTGCAACCCACTTGGTGATTGGCATCACGGTCGGATCGTAGTCGCCAAAGGAAAAAGCGCTGAAGGAGGATGGCTTCGCGCGATACTGGGGTCGGCCCAGGCAGAGAGAGTAAACATGAGTGGAAGGGTGGCGAGTCGCGACAAATGGGCCTGAACCCATCGATCGAAGGCGAGCAAAACTTTTCTTGATTAGAATTGATGGTTGCTTGGCGCGCGAGATTCATTGCGACCGACGGTAGGCTGGAAAAGAGGCTCTGGTGGGCGCGTTCGTATACCCTCGGCAGTTTGTCCGCAATGCTGTCATCAGCCGGCGATCTTTTCAGCGCCAGCTTGAACGACCAGTTCGGCGAAGCGCCACTGCCGCACGTGCTGGAAGCCGAGCGGCAGCTAAGGGCCGGTAGCGATCGAATGAGTTGATGAGGTCATGCTACCGGAACATCATCCCTTGCCCGCATGGAAGCACAGTGGAAGCAAGAGGGAGAGGTTCGTGGCGGTTTATTGCGAAATCCGGCGTAGGGACGTTCCGGGGCAGGGGGGTGCAAGCCACGGAAAATGCGAAGGATAGCGCAGTTCTGAGGGATTGTTCATGGTTCGTTCGCCACGACTCATAACCTGAAGGTAGTAGGTCGAAGTCGTGCGTGGTTCTGGGTGGTCACAGCGAAATCCTGCGTAGCTGTATCTGAAATGGCAGTTTCCGCACAACCACATGGAATTACGCTGCTTTTCGCTCCTGCTCGAACCATCTTGCTTCCAAAGGTTTTGATGTCTCATCGAAAAGGTTAGTGGCTTGGGCGCACGCACCGGCGACCTTAAGGTTGTTCCTCAATACGCGAAATTGGTTAGCGGGGCGCGGTTGGGGCGAAGACTCGTCCTTGTGCCAAGGCAGAAAGGCAGGACAACATCGACCTTCGACCGTGGCGGTTGATTAGGGCCACGTGAGTGGCGGTCGGCTCAATTAGCTGTTGCGGACGTTAAGGGCGGAAAGCCGACTGATACGGGAGCAGCATCGCATCTGCGGAAACTAATGGAAGCGGGCATTCGATCTTCCCCCCGCGAAGCTGCTGCGTTCGCGAT
>JANLQT010000608.1:0-1749 GCA_031368035.1 Rhodobacterales bacterium
GCGACCTCGACCCGCGCCCCGGCGATCATGTCATCGACCGACCGGCCCGACAGCTTGCCGTAGTCCTTGTAACTACGCACCCGGAACAGCACATGCCCCTCGCGGACATAGGCGTGACCCGAGGCGATCAACTCGCCGATCATCACCACCATCTGCGGCACGAAATCCGTGGCGCGAGGTTCAAACGTCGGCCGCAGCGCCCCCAAGGCGTCCATGTCGGCGTGATACCAGCCGATGGTTTCCTCGGTCCGCTCGCGGATCAGCGCCTCCAGCGGGCGCGGATCACCGGCGGCCTTGCGGGCCTGGGCGGTCGCGTTGATCTTGTCATCGACGTCGGTGAAGTTGCGGACATAGGTGACATGTCCAGTCCCGTAAACATGGCGCAGCAGACGATACAGCACGTCGAACACCACCACGGGGCGCGCGTTGCCCAGATGGGCGCGGTCATAGACCGTCGGGCCGCAGACATACATCCGCACGTTGTTCGCGTCGATCGGCCGGAAGTCTTCCTTCCGGTGGGACGCCGAATTGGTAAGCCGGATCGTGACCATCTTCCCCTCGCCTCAACAAGACACAGCACTAGGCCTCGCGGGCGGCAGACTTCGTTTCAGGGAAAGGAAGGACGGCCCGCGTGACTGACGTCAGCGGATAATGCAGCAAATGCCGATGATTGCCTGTGCCTTCATGGGCGGGGCTTTACTCCTTTTGCGCCGCGCCGCCAAGCCTCTTGTTTCGGCGCGAAGCCCAAGGCAGGCTTGGACCATGACCCGCGATCTTGTCACCGCAATCTGCGCGCCCCTGCCCGGCGCCGCCGTCTCGGACCCCTGGGGCGGCGGGCATGACTGCTGGAAGGTCGGGGGCAAGATGTTCGCCAATGTTGGCGGCTATGGCGACGGGGTCGATGTGAAATGCCCCGATGTGGACACCGCGCGCCTGCTGATCGACCTCGGCGGCGCAACCCGCGCGCCTTATACGCACGCCTCGTGGGTGCGGGTGCCGTTCGGAGCTGCGTTGACCGAGGCCGATCTGCGCCACCGGATCGTGATCTCTTACCAACTGGTGCGCGGCGGGCTGACGAAAAAGCTGCAAACGAGCCTTGGTGATCTGCCCCAATCACCATGACGCTGCCGACCAGCAGCCTGGCGACGCCTTACAGCCACCCTGCGCCATTGCCCAAGTTTTAGTCTTTCAGCCCCGGCATTGCTGCGATTAACGTACGATATGTCGGTGGGAGGAAAAACCGGCTGAACCCTACCAAGAACAAACGATAACAATTCAGGGCGCGCCAGCACATGGCCACCGCGGAAAAGCCGAATATCCTCGTCATCTGGGGCGACGATATCGGCCAGTTCAACATCAGCGCCTACAACCGGGGCATGATGGGCTACAAGACGCCGAACATCGACAGCATCGCCCGCGATGGCGCGCTGTTCACCGACTGGTATGGCCAGCAAAGCTGCACCTTCATCACCGGCCAATGCCCGATTCGCACCGGCCTGACCAAGGTTGGCCTGCCCGGCGCGCCCGAAGGCATGAAGATCGAGGATCCGACCATTGCCGGCCTGTTGAAGAACCACGGCTATGTCACCGGCCAGTTCGGCAAGAACTACCTTGGCGACCGCGACGACATGCTGCCGACGAACCACGGCTTCGACGAATTCTTCGGCAACCTGTACCATCTCAACGCCGAGGAAGAGCCGGAACATCCCGACTATCCCAAGCCGGAAGAGTTCCCCGATTTCAAGAAGA
>JANLQT010000614.1:0-2922 GCA_031368035.1 Rhodobacterales bacterium
CCGTCGCCTTGGACGCCAAAGCCGACGACCGCGACACCCGCGGGTTCATCTCGATCACCACCATCCGCCCGTCGGCCGGGTTGATCGCCCATTGCACGTTGGACCCGCCGGTCTCGACCCCGATCTCGCGCAAGACGGCAATCGAGCCGTTCCGCATGATCTGGTATTCCTTGTCGGTCAGCGTCAGGGCCGGGGCGACGGTGATCGAATCCCCGGTATGCACCCCCATCGGATCGACGTTCTCGATGGCACAGACGATGATCGCGTTGTCGGCAGTGTCGCGCACCACCTCCATCTCGAACTCTTTCCAGCCCAGCAGGCTTTCATCCACCAGCACCTGCGCGACAGGGGAAGCCTCCAGCCCGGACCGCACAATCGCCTCAAAGTCATCGCGGTTATAGGCCACCCCGCCGCCGGTGCCGCCCAGCGTAAACGCGGGGCGAATAATGGCGGGCAGCCCGACGTATTCGATGGCCTCCACCGCCTCACGCACGCCCGCCGCATAGTCATACTTGCCGTCGGCCTTCTTTGGCGCAGCAATGATCGTGGCCTTGGGATTCTCCAGCCCGATCCGGTCCATCGCCTCGCGGAACAGCTTGCGATCTTCCGCCATTTCAATGGCTTCGCGTTTGGCCCCGATCAGTTCGACCCCGTACAGGTCCAGCACGCCCATGTCCGCCAAAGCCAGCGCGGTGTTCAGCCCGGTCTGCCCGCCCATCGTCGGCAGCAGCGCGTCGGGGCGTTCCTTTTCGATGATCTTGGCGACCACTTCCGGGGTGATCGGCTCGATATAGGTCGCATCCGCCAGCCCCGGATCGGTCATGATCGTCGCGGGGTTGGAGTTCACCAGAATGACCCGATACCCCTCTTCCCGCAAAGCCTTGCAGGCTTGCGCGCCGGAATAGTCGAACTCGCAGGCTTGTCCGATGACGATGGGCCCGGCACCGATGATCATGATCGACTTGATGTCGGTTCTTTTCGGCATAGCAGCCCCCATCATCCGCGCAAAACTTCGCGGGTTATAGACGCGCGGCCCGGGGGCGCAAGCGGAATCCCGGCGCGGCAAAGCACGCCAGATTCCTTCGCTGAAATTTGGCCGAACCCGCCGCTGCCAACGAAACGGGACCGGGAGTTTCCCCCCCGGCCCCGCATCAACGCTATGCGATCAAGATCAGCCCTTCTCGCCGACCGCCGCTTCCGCCGCGGCAATGGCCGCAGCGCGCTTGGCGATGGCATCTCCCATCGGCGGGCCTTGAAAGCGACGGTTCTCGATCCCGAACCACAGCACAACAAGGAACAGGATGAACGCCGCCGAGTAGTACCACAGCCCCGGCACAAAGCTGGTGCCGGCAGCCGCATCCCCCGGGATCGAAACCACGAAGGCATGGCCTGCAATGGTAATCAGAACTGTGCCGACCAGCACGATGCCGGCGAAGACTTTGTACAGCCCGCCCAGATCGAAGCTGCCCTTGGTGGTCCAGGTTTTGCCCAGCGCCATCGCTCCCGCCATGATCGGCATCGAGTAGGAGATGTAGAGATACATCGCCGACCCGGTCGAAAGCGCGGCGAACGCCCCGAGCGGCGTTGTAAGCGCCGTCAGGAGCGAGCACAGGATCGCGGTCATCCAGATGGCTGCCGTCGGGGTCCGATAGGTGGGGCTGACCGTTTTCAGTACTGATGAAAACGGCAGTCCATCGTCCCGCGCGAAAGCGTAGATCATCCGCGAGGTCGAAGTGACCGCCGCCAATGCGCACAGGAAGTTCGAGATCAGGATACCGACCAACATCAGTTTGCCGATGAACGAGCCGAGGATCGCCGCAACAAACACGTTGTTGATCGACGCCCAGCCGCTGGCCGCCGCAGCGGTCAAGTCCGGGATCGCCAGAATGATCGAAAGGATCATCACAAAGCCGAACAAAAGCGACCAGAACACCGAATGCAGCATTCCTTTGTGCACGGTATCGCGGGCGTTGATGGTTTCTTCCGCTGTGTGGGCCGAAGCATCAAAGCCAGTGATCGTGAACATCGGGTAGAGAATGCCGATCAGCACCGCCATGAACGGGCCGACCTGGGGGGCGACGCCGCCGCCCAATGCACCGGTGTTGTTGACAAAAACAAAGGCCTTGCTCACGTCGTAGTTCGGCGCGGCCATCAGGAACATCACGATCAGGACCACAGTCACGACCAGGATCAGGTAGCCGGCAAAGTCGGTCAAAATCGTCGTCAACCGGATACCGAAATGGTTCAGCAAGGCCTGCGCAAAGTGCAGCGCAACCACCGACCAGATCTGGGTCCAGATGCCCCAACCCGAGACATCCCAGCCGAGCGTCGCGCCGAAGAACAGATCCCGCGCGAAAAGGTAGAGAAACACGTTGATCGCCGGGACCACGAACAGCAGTCCCAGAAGGTTGGTGTAGGCCGTGGCCCAGCCCCAGAACCGGCCACCCAGGATCGAGGACCAGTGGTACAAGCTGCCAGCCGTCGGATAGGCCGAGGCGATTTGTCCAAGGCAGGCCGCCACGATCAGCGCGAAGGTGCCGCCGATCAGCCAGCCAATCGTCAGCGAAAACGGCCCGCCCGACGACAGTGCAATCGGAAAGGACCCGATACCGCCGGAAAGGATGCAAATGATTGAAAACGAGATTGCGAAGCTTTGAAACGGCCCCATCCGCCGCGACAGCTCCTGCGCATATCCCATGCCATGCAGGACCTTCAGGTCCTCATGCTTGTCCTTGTCCGAGTAATTTTCGGCCATGGATACCCCTTTCCCATTAAGGTTGTTCTTGTTGTTGTTCCACAAGTCGGCGGTTTCCTGCCGACCTTGCGTCAGGAAAACCCGGAATTTACAGTCTGTCCAGCACTGAATAGATGTTTACAGAACGCGAGGCGAAACCCGTGGTGCAGATGTCGGTTTTTGCGGCC
>JANLQT010000636.1:0-1676 GCA_031368035.1 Rhodobacterales bacterium
CCTTGAACAGCGCCGCCACATCGACATGCCGCCCCGAAACCCACAGCCGCCCCAGCGCCGTCAGCATCTGCCCCAACCCCGATTTCCGCCGCGAATCCAGCGCCAGAACTAACGCATCGCGGCCCTTCAGCGTGTCCTCGGCAAAGCCGGTCAGGTTGGCCGACGGCCCGACCTCCAAGAACAGCCGCACGCCGTCCGCATAAAGCCGCTCCACCGTTTCGGTGAACCTGACGCGCGAGGCCCATTGGCCCGCCGCCATCTTCCGGATTTCGGCGGGGTCCTGGGGCATCGGCGCCGCCGTCATGCAGGAATAGATCGGCAAGGTGGGCGCCTTGAACTCCATCCCGCGATAGACCGCCTCGACCTTGGCCGCGACATCCGCGAAAAGCGGCGTGTGATAGGCCCGGTCGAACGGCAGAAAGGTGCACATGCCGCCCTGCCCGCGCAGACCCTCGACCACCGCCTCCATCTTGGCGCGGCTGCCGTAAAGCACCGACTGATGCTCGCAATTGTCCAGCGCGAGGTGAATGTCCGGATCGGCCTCTACCAGCGCCAGGATCTTGTCCCGCGCCACGCCGCCCACGGTCAGCAGCGCCCCGCCCTTGATCCCGCCCGAGGCTTCGATCGCCTGATACAACTGGTTCAGCGACCGGATGCGCGCTGCAAACTCCGCCCGGTCCGCCGCCGAGCCGGTCTTGCCCAGCACCCCCGCCGCCGCCAGTGCCGAGTGTTCACCGCTGGAATGGCCGACCACCGCATCGGGGCGGATCCCCATGCGCTCGGTGACGGCCAGCAGCGCCTGCGCCGCGATGAACACCGACTCGGACCCCAGTTCCAGCCCGAACAGCCGTTCGGACAGGGCTTTCGCCAGTTCCGGCGACAGGGTGGATGTCGGCGGGAAGACCGAGGCCGAGGGCGGCATCGCGCGCCCGGGGAACAGCCCGTCCCAGAAATCAAACCACTCCCGCGCCTCGGGCAGCACGGTCAACGCGGTCTGCAACATGCCCTGATACTGCGCGCCCTCGCCGGGGAAGATGAAGGCGAGCTTGCCGTCCAGCGGTTTGGCTTCCGCAAAGACCCCGGATTTCATCTTCACGCTGGTCTTGCCAGCCTCCAGCCGCTCTGCCGCCTTGCCCAGCTTGTCGATCATGTCGGCCCGGCTCTCGGCCACGAGGCACAGCCGCGACGGCCCGTCCCCCGCCTGTATCGCGGCAATCGCCGCAAGCTCGGACAGGGAGGCGCGGTCATGCAGCCCCGCCGCCGCCGCCAAACTGCGGGCGCGCGAAGCCAGATCGGCCGGGTTCGCACCCGAAACGACCACAAGTTCCTCTGCCCAGAAGCGGGGCGTGGGCGTGGGCGAGGGGGCTTCCTCTAGCAAGGCATGGGCGTTGATGCCGCCAAACCCGAAGGCATTCACCGCCGCCCGGCGCTTGGTGCCCGGCGCTTGCACCCAAGGCCGCGCTTCGGTGTTCAGATACAAAGGCGTGGTTTCGATCCCGAGGCCTTCGCGGACGCGGTCCGAAATCGTCGGCGGCAAGGTCTTGTGATACAATGCCAGCGAGGCCTTGATCAGCCCCGCCGCCCCCGCCGCCGGTATGCAATGCCCGATCATCGACTTGACCGACCCGATGGCGGTGCGCGGCAGCCCGTCCCCGGCCCGCGAACCATAAACCCCG
>JANLQT010000787.1:0-3101 GCA_031368035.1 Rhodobacterales bacterium
GGCTGCGGCGGCCTGATTTGGGAAGGGTTTCCAGTTCCATGGCAACAATTCGTCGATGCGGTTGATCTTGTGATCATGAATACGGGCGAAGATGTCGGCGAGGTAAGCTTGGGGATCAAGGCCGTTGAACTTGGCGGTCTCGATAATTGTCATGGCACTGGCGAGGGTTTCGCCCCCGGCATCTGATCCGGCGAAGAGGAAGTTCTTGCGGCCGATCACCACCGGTTTGATCGCGCGTTCTGCGGCGTTGTTGTCGATGGCGACGCGGCCATCGTCGAGGAAGAGGGCGAAGGCATCCCAGCGGTTCAGGGCGTAACGGAAAGCTTTGGCAAGAGCGCTTTTGCCAGGAATGCGGGTCAATTGGGCTTCCGCCCACGCGTTGAAGGCTTCCACTTTCGGACGGGTTTTTGTCTGGCGGATGGTCCGCCTTGCATCGCGGGACTTGCCTCTGATCTGGCGCTCGATGTCATAAAGATCACCTATCCGGTCCAATGCTTCGCGGGCGATCTCGGATTTGGTTGCGGTGTGGACGTCGAAGAAGTCGCGCCGCAAATGGGCCCAGCAGGCAGCCTCGCGGATGCGGATCATGCCGGATGCGTCAGGGGCGTAGAGCGCTTTGAAGCCGGAATAGGCATCTGCTTGCAGGATGCCGCTGAACGCTGCCAAGTGGCGCTGCGGATGTTCGCCCTTGCGGTCGACGGAGAAGAAGTAAGCGGCCCCTGGCGGCGCGGCACCATCCCATGGCCTATCATCGCGGACATAGGTCCAGATCCGGCCTTCCTTGACGCCTTTGCCGATCCCATCGATGCGTTTTGATGGGTCAAGCACCCGGACCGGGGTGTCGTCGGCATGCAGGCGGTCTGAGGCCAGAATGTTGGCGCGGATGCGCTCGACCAGCGGGGTCAGCACCCGAACACCCTGGCCGCACCAACCGACGAGGGTCGAAGCCGGGATGTTTGCGCCCATCCGGGCAAATATCTCGTTCTGGCGATAGAGCGGAAGGTGGTCATCAAACTTAGAGACCAAGATGTGCGCCAGCAGGCCGGGACCGACCATGCTGCGCGGAATGGGGCGCGAGGGTGCAGGGAGTTGGGTGATCTTCTCGCAGCGGCGGCAGGACTTCTTCAGCCGGGCGGTCTCGATCAGCTTCAGCTTGGCCGAGATCAGCTCGAGGATATCGCTGACATCCTCACCAACAAGACGCAGGGTGCCGCCGCAGTGCTGGCAGTCATCCCCGGGGTCCAGCACGATGCGTTCGCGCGGTGTGCCTTCCGCGACCAGAGGCTGGCGACGGCGCGGCATGTCGGGGGCTGCGGCTTGTTCATCCGCACTCAGTCCGGCGTCGTCATCGGGCAGCGACGCGTTGATGGCCACCGCTGCGGCAATCTCCAGATGCTCCAGCGCCAATTCCAACTGTTCGATCTCCCGCTCAATACGTTCCGAACTGGCGCCGAACTTCTGCTTCTTCAGCCGTGCGATCTGGATTTGCAGTGCCTGAACCAGTGCCTCATGGGCCCGTAGCGTGGCGGACATCTTCTCGATATCGGCCTGAACGCGCAGATTCTCGGCGGCAATCCGGGCATTCTCTGCCTGTAAATTCCCAATCATAGCCTTCAAAGCGGCGGGGTCATCGGGCAGGATTGCGGGCGTATCGGACATGGCAATCCATACCATGAGCCGTGCTGAAACACCACAAAAACAAGCAAAAACAGTGGTGTATCTACCCTACTCTGGCGGGCGGTGCGCCCCAATCCGGGCGTCTCCAGTCGATCCCTTCCCAAAGCATCGAGAGTTGTGCCGAGGTCAAACGCACTGCCCCATCCTGTGTCGTGGGCCAGGGAAAGCGCCCGCGCTCCAGCACCTTGTAGTAAAGGCAGAACCCCTGGCCGTCCCAATGCAGCAGCTTCAGCCGGTCGCCCCGTTTGCCGCGGAACGCAAACACCGCGCCGCTGGCCGCCTTCTGCCGCAACACATCCTGCGCCAGGGCCGCCAGTCCTTCGATCCCCTTGCGCATATCGGTCGGCCCACAAGCCAGATAGACCCGAACACCAGTGCCCGGCCCGATCATGCCGACTCAACCAACCGGATCAAGCGCGCCAGATCGTCATCGCCAATCCCGCCCTGGCACCGGATTTGGCGGCCGTTCCGCAGCACGATCTCCATCATCGGTGCCGCGATGTCGGGCAGCGCCTTCGCGTCAGGAACGGGCGCTGGCGAAAGATCGACGGGCACGAATAGAGCAGCACCCGCTGGATCACAAAACCCCTTTCTGCGCAGGTCGTGCCGCCAAGCATAGATCTGCTGTCGGCTGAGATCGTGGCGCTGCGCGACCTGCGTCACCGAAGCGCCGTGGCGGCCCACCTCGCGCACCACGGCAAACTTCTCGGCATCCGTTCAACAATGCCGACGCTCAACCGCACCCAAAACATCACCGCGCATGCCGCTTCACATAAAAGACGTCCATAGTGACGTCATTATGGACGTCTCTAAGACAAGGCGGCTGCCCGCATAAGGCGGTCAATGTCGGGCGGTCACCCTCAAGATGGCTAGACCCACCTTTCGACACAAAGCCTGATTTGGCGCGCGGCTGCCCGGCGCGGTGACGTTGCGCATTCAGCGCGGCATGGGTTTCGCCAGACCCAAGGCACCCGGAAACGTGGTCATACCCCCCCGATGGCGGCGATTGCCAAGCCCCTGCAAACCCGTCCCGCTTCAAACCGGTAGGCAGGCCGGTATCAATCCGCCACGCAAAGCACAATTCGTCAGTATCGCGGTACAAGCGGCTTGCCACGGCGAACCGGCGCTTCCGGCTTGGCGGGCCAACCTTCGTTCCCAATTTCACTCTGACTTAAATACTCAGCTTCAGACCGACCCGCATCCGCAACAATCGGCGTCACAACGACCCGCCGCATCCCGCGCCAAAGCGGTCGCGGGCCCCTCGATGGGGGTCGCGACCGCCCCCCTTGCGGGATCAGCCTACCGCCCCTTCCACACCGGACTGCGTTTCTCGGCAAAGGCCCGCGCGCCTTCCATCTGGTCTTCGGACGCGTAAAGCCGGTCCACTGTCGGCAACAGCCGTTTGGTGACGCGGGCGAGCGCGT
>JANLQT010000697.1:0-3952 GCA_031368035.1 Rhodobacterales bacterium
CGGCGGGCCACGCGGTCGGTGCGTGCCAGCATCAGAACGCCGGAGGTGTCCTTGTCCAGCCGGTGCACCAGTTTCGGCTTTTCCTTGTAGCCGAACATCAGGGCTTCGGCCAAGGCATCGACGTGACGGTCGCCAAGGCCAGAGCCACCTTGCGAGGGCAGGCCCGGCGGCTTGTTAAGGACGATCATGTGGTCGTCCATGAACAGGACGGCATCCTGGATCATCTGGATGTCGTCTTTGGTGATCTTGCCCTTCTGGGCCCCTACCGGAGACGCCTCATCCGGCAGCGGCGGCACGCGAACCTCCATGCCGGGGGCGACGCGGTCGCTGGCCTTGGCGCGGCCCTTGTCAACGCGGACCTGCCCCGTGCGGCACAGCTTTTCCACCGCGCCTTGGGTCATCTGCGGGAAGCGGCGCTTCAGCCAGCGGTCAAGGCGCTGCTCTCCTTCGTTTTCGGTGACGGTCAGGGTTTGGACGGCGCTCATGCGAGACCCCTTTGGGCGAGGGCGGCGCCTGCGGCGACGGCGATAAGGGAGAGGAGGACGGAGGCGGCGATGTAAAGTGCAGCCTGGGCGGTCTGGCCGGATTGGTAGAGTTTCAGGGCGTCCAGCGAGAAGGCCGAGAAGGTGGTGAAGCCGCCGAGAACGCCGGTCATGAACAGAGGCGCGAGGCGGGCGGAGAGGAGGACGAAGAGGACGCCCATGGTGAACGAGCCGAGGACATTGACGATCAGCGTGGCCACGGGCGCGCCGAGGCTGGCGACGGTCAGGAACCGCAGCACAGAACCGATCGCGCCGCCGAGGGCGACTTGCAGGAGGACCATAAACATCAGGTTTCCTTGGGCGCGGCGGGGGGATTTGTCAACCGCCTGAGGGGGGATGCGCTATTGCGGCAAGAACCCCACGAAACCGGCGATCCACCAGCGGCCTTGGTCTTTGCGGCAGATATAGGCGGTTTGCCATTCCAGCCGTTCGGTGACGCCGTCGTTGTAGGTGATGGCGCCATCGAAGCGCTTCACGCACAGCGCCAGTGTGCCGTTGACGGTGATCTTTTCCAGCCGCGATGCGCCGAAATGGGCGCGGCGCAGGGTTTCGGGGGCGGCGCGGGCGGCGGCTTTGGTGGCGTCGCCCAGCCAGTTCTGACGGTAGTCTTGCAGCGTCGGGAAGGCGGGCAGCCATCCCTCGGGCCGGTCCGACTGGTTGCCGCTGATACCGATGAAGCCGCTGGGCAGGAAGTCGGCGGCATGGGCGTCCCAATCGGCGGCGGCGAAGGCATTCACGTCGCGGAAGATCAGCATTTGCCAGAGGGCGGCTTCCTCGGTGTTCGCGGGGAAGGGGCAAAGATCATAGGGCATGGGGATTTTCCACGATGGGCCAGATGGCGCGCGTCAGGGTGCGGTAACGGGTCTTGGTGGGATCGCTCGGATAGGGGCCGTCCACGGCGCAATACAGGATCTCCCCGGCGATGGGGGCGAAGGCGCCGTGGAAGTGGTTGGTGGATTTGACGATCAGCAGGTCTTGGGCTTTGGGGTCGATGCCGAGGTTGCTGAACAGGTCGGGGGAAAAGGTCTGGGCGCGGTTGGTGTTCAGGATGATCTGGGTGCCTTTGACCGCGATCACCGCGCAGTCGCCGAGCGGGACGATGGAGGTGCCGAAGCTTTGGGTGGCGGCGCGTTGCAGGTGTTTGACGGTGACGCGGGCGTCGATGGGCGGGCCGACCTGGGCAGAGGTTTTGCCGCCAAAGCGCAGGTCGAGCGTGGCGCCCTGCCCGGCCGCGAAGCACAGGCGCACGGCCATCGGATCCCAGATCGTGGCGAAGGCGGTGTTTTGCAGGTTCCGGGACAGGATTTCTGACAGGAGGATGGTGGAATCTCCCGCCACGCCGCCGCCGGGGTTGTCCCAGACATCGGCGAGGACGGTGGGGCGTTTCGCGGTGGCGGCGCGGGTCAGGGCCTCGGTGGGGGTCAGGAATTCGGGGCGGGTGCGGCCACGGAAGCTGAAAACTTCGTGGCCGAGGCGTGTGGCGAGGGCTTGGCCTTTGGCTTTGTCGCCATCGGTGATGACGATGACCTGGGTGCCGAGGTCGGGGCTGTCTCCGGCCATGAAGCCGTGGATGAGCGAGACCGAGAGCGCCTCGCCAGAGGCTTCCAGTGCCAGCATCCGGTCCACGAAGCCGCGCATGGGCTCGCGGCTGGTGGGCAGGACTTCGATCATTTTGGCGTCGAAGGTGCTGATGACGGGGGCGATTTCGCCTGCGAGCGCGGCGAGGGTCAGGCGGACGCAGTCCTCTGCGGTGCGGACGAAGTCGGTGTGGGGGAATTCCTTGAACACGGTGATGATGTCGGCGTTTTGGACGCGGCGGGGGGAAAGGTGACTGTGGGGGTCGAAGGTCACGCCGATTTTCGCGGTGGGGGCAAGGGCACGGGCTGCGGCGATCAGGGCGCCTTCGGGGTCTAGTTCTCCCTCGGCGATCATGGCCCCGTGCAGGCCGAGGAGGACGGCGTCCACCGGCAAGGCGGCTTGGAGTTGGGTCAGGATTTCGTCGCGGAGGGTTTGCCATGTGGCGCTGTTGATCAGGCCGCCGGGTTCGGCCCAGGTGGCGGTGCCTTCGATCAGGGTGATCTCGCCTTTGGCGGCGCGGGTGCGAAGGGCGGGGAAGATGGCGGAGCAGAGGGTGGGGGTTTGCGGGTGCTTTCCGGGCGGGGCGTAGAAGCTTTCGTGGAAGTCGGTGAGGTCGGTGCGGAGGGGGGAGAAAGAGTTGGTTTCGGTGGCGAGGGAAGCGACGAAGACGCGGGGGATCATGGCTCGCCCCGCTTGGCGCGGAGTTTGACGAAGTAGTCGATGCGTTTCTTAAGCTCGCGTTCAAAGCCTCGCTCGGGTGGGGTGTAGTAGACTTGGCGCTTCATGCCTTCGGGGAAATAGTTCTGGCCGGAGAAGGCGTCTTCCTGGTCGTGGTCATAGGCATAGCCCGCGCCGTAACCGATTTCCTTCATCAGTTTGGTGGGCGCATTGCGGATGTGCAGGGGCGGCGGCAGGCTGCCGGTGGCTTTGGCGGCCTCGCGCGCGGCACCGTAAGCCATTGTGATGGCGTTGGATTTTGGGGCGAGGGCGAGGTAGACCAGCGCCTCGGCCAGCGCCAATTCGCCTTCGGGAGAGCCGAGGCGTTCGTAGGTCTGCCACGAGGCGAGGCAGATATCCTGCGCTTGCGGATCAGCGAGGCCGACGTCTTCGACCGCCATGCGGGTGATGCGGCGGGCGAGGAAACGCGGGTCTTCGCCGCCTTCCAGCATCCGGGCGAACCAGTACAGCGCGGCGTCGGGGTCGCTGCCGCGGACGGATTTGTGCAGGGCGGAGATCAGGTTGTAATGCTCTTCGCCCGATTTGTCGTATTTTGCGGCGCGGCGCATCAGGCGGGCGGAGAGCTGGTCGGTGGTCAGGGGGGCCTTGGTGTTCCAGGCCATGATCTGCTCGATCAGGTTCAAAAGCGCGCGGCCATCACCGTCGGACATGTCGATCAGGGCTTCTCTGGCCGGGCCGTCCAAAGGCAGGGCGCGGGTCAGTTCCTGTTCGGCGCGCTGCGCGAGGTGTTCGAGGTCGGTGGGGGTCAGGCGTTCAAGGATGAGGACTTGCGCGCGGGAGAGGAGCGCGGCGTTCAACTCGAAGCTGGGGTTTTCGGTGGTCGCGCCGACAAGGAGGATGGTGCCGTCTTCCATGTAGGGGAGGAAGCCGTCCTGCTGGGCTTTGTTGAAGCGATGGATTTCATCGACGAACAGCAGCGTGCCCCCGACTTTGCCATCGCGCCCGTTCTGACGACGGATCTTGGCGGATTCGAACACCTTTCGCAGGTCGGGGATGCCGGTGAAAATCGCGCTGATCTGGACGAAGGTGAGGTCGGTCTCCTGCGCCAGCAGCCGGGCGATGGTGGTCTTGCCGACACCGGGCGGGCCCCAGAG
>JANLQT010000711.1:0-10352 GCA_031368035.1 Rhodobacterales bacterium
GCCGCCGCACAAGCCTTCTGAATCCGCACCCTTTCGACCATCGGCACGGCTTTCCACGTCCCAAACGCTGCGAACGCCGCCCGGATCGCCATGTCCGCCTCGGCAACCCCGCCCAAAGGCACCGTATCAAACACCTCGCCAGTCGTAGGGTCCGTCACGGGCATCACCGCCCCGCCGCCGACCCACGCGCCGCCTATGAACATCTGCATCGCGGCCTCCTACAGCACATCCACTTTCAGCGCCCGCCGGGTCACCGCCAAAGCCGCCACCGCCATCGCCCGCCCCGGCTCCGTCTCGAACTTCGGCAGGATCGCCTCATTCCGCAGGCAGTTCGCGCGCGGAGTTTCCCCAAACCAGTCGCACCCAATCGCGCAGCCCGTCACCTCATACCGCCACAGCTTGTCCGCATCCCGCACGATGCGGTCGTTCAGATGGCGCGGCTCGGGCCTTGTGTCATGCCCGTCAATGATCTCGCACACCTGCGCGATGACAGCCTCGCTCCACCCGGTGTCCCGCAGCACCGGAACCGCCAGCCGCACCCCTTCCGCCTCATGCCGATAGCGCACATCCGATTGCAGGATATTGGCACTGCGAAAGCCCTCGGCGAGGATCGTCTCCATGTCGATCGCCCACCAGCCGATGTCATGCAGCAGGATCGCCAGCAGACACACATCCCGGTCGGCCCCAGGAAAATGCTCCAGCAGCCGCACCGCCCAGTCGAACGACAAGGGGATATGCACGTCGTTCTTGCGCGCGCGCATGTACGGTTCGGCCGCGCGCCAGACCGGGTCATAGCGCGAAAGGTCATGGGTCTGGGTCATGGGTCTTGCCTGAAAAAGGGGGGCGCCGGGACGCCCCCCAAGGTTGGGTCAGTCCAGAATGGTCACGGTGCCGGTGTTGCCATCGACCCGCACCCGCATGCCGGTCTTGATCTTGGCGCTGGCATTGCCGGTGCCGGTGACCGCAGGCAGCCCGTATTCGCGGCAGACAATGGCCGCATGGCTCATCATGCCGCCAATGTCGGTCACCGCAGCCGCGATCTTGCCGAACACCGGCGCCCAGCTTGGCGCGGTAACCGGCGTCACCAGAATCTCGCCCTTCTGCAACTCGCCCAACTGGTCCGGGCTGCGCAGCACCCGCGCGATGCCTTCAACCACCCCTTGCGAGGCTGCCATGCCCTTCAGCCCGCCCGTCTCATCCGCCGAGCCGACCCAGCGCGCAATCGCGTCGGATGTGATGCCCCACAGCATGATGGTGAACGGCTCCGAGATCACCTCGGGCGGCTCGTTCAGCGCCGGCAGCGGCGGCTCGGACCCGAGGATCTTCACCAAAGCCCGCCGCCGCGCCACTTCCGCAGGCCAGATCGCGCTGCCCACGTTCTGCGTGCCAATCGCCCAGGATGCACCGTAATCCCACAGCACATCGCGCACTTCGTTCCGGTTCAGATAGAACATGCCGTCCTCATCCGGCCAGAAGCCCGCGCCCTGCAGCAGCGTCGACAACTCGCGCATCTTGCGCCAGAACACGCCCAGCGCCCAATGCTCGATATAGAAGTTGTGATCCTCGACGTAAGGAAACACCGTCCGCGCCAGACCCAGCTTGCCGTCAAAAACCGCCTGCGCGTCTTCGTCCATCATCTCGCGGTATTCGGCGGTGATCCGGTCGCGTTCCGCCAACAGCCGCGCGGTCGGACGTTCAATCGCCTCACCGGCCTTGGCGCGGGGGATGTAATCGCGCAGATAGCCCAGCGGAATGTCCAGATGGTCGATCCAGTATTTGTCGGTCGAATAGAACCCGTTGCCAGAGGTGAAGTTGAACCACGGGTCCTTCGCCGCCTCCCAGGCCGCCAGCCACTTGGCGCCGTTGGGCTTGGCACCCACCGCCGCCAGCGCCTGATCGACCGAGCCGGTCATCAGCGCGTCATCGACGCCCAATTCCACCGCCAGCCGGGACAGCTTCTTGATCTCGTCATCGGGGCGGAACAATTCGCTGTCCACGCCCTGCACCATCTTGGCAATCGCCTGATCGGGAATGGTCGGGAACTGGCTTTTCACGAAACCGAAGAAATCCAGATAGGCGGCATAGCCCAGATTCAGGAATTCGAAATGGTATTGCCACGTCTTGTAGGACAGTTCGATCAGCTTGTCATAGGCCTCGAACAGCGCGTTGGTGTTGTCCAGCCCCCGGCCTTCCTTCACCCATTCCACCGGCACCACATCGGGCAGTTCGGCAAAACTGATCGCATTCATCTGGTCGATCATGCCCATGACCTTGACCTTCCAGTTGGCCAGAAGGTCGTTCCAGTTGCCGAAATAATGCCCGGCGCGGTCCATGAATTGCGGGATGCGCGCCTCGATGTCCTGCGGCGCCACCGCGACGGGTGAGAAATACACGAACCCGTTCAGGATGCGGTAGTCGATCCCATTGGCGGGCGGCACCAGCAGATGGCGCGAGTTGTATTGCCCCAGGCACTTGATCGAAAAATCCAGGAAGATCACGTCAAACGGGCGCAGCGGCGTCGGCCAGTGCTGGCTGTTGCAGAACCAGAATTTCGCATCATCCTCGGCCCGGCGCGAAGGCTGGAACTTGGTGTAATAGGGGTAAAGGCTTTGCCAATCCTCGGCTCCCTTCGGCGGCTTTACGTCAAACGCGCTGGGAAACAGCGAAGTTTTCGCGTCCATGTGGTGGTTCCTCCCTTGAATTTTGTGGCCTGGGCGTCAGCGCCGCACAGGCATCGCAGTGGTCAGCGTGCCAACAATGCCCGCCATGCCGGTGGCATAGGTCTTGGGCGCGTCGGTCTTCTTCTTCTGGCTCCAGATCGTTTCCGGGCGGCTTTGCAGGGCCAGCAGGTTTTCCCCGTCGGGCAGGTCCGCATCAATCGCCCATTCCACATCCTGCGGGCATTTGTTCTGCTTTTCCAGCCGCTTGGCAAGCCGCGCCACCGCCAGAATCTCGGCATCGCTCAGACACTGGACGCGCCGTCGGCCCTCCTCGACCTCGCGCTCCACCGCCTCGCCCAGCACCGGATCGCCCACCAGTTCAACATGCTTGTCGGAAATCACCCGGCCGATGATCTGCTCCAACACCTTTTCCACGGTGTAATTATCCGGCGTCACCACACCCGACACCACCATTTCCCCCAGCCCCCAGGACGCATCAATCACGATCTTGGTCCGGTCGCCGTTCAGCGGGTCCAGCGACATCGCCACCCCCGCCGCCCGCGCATTCACCATCTTCTGCACGCCGACCGACATCAGCACATCGGTATGCACGATCCGGTTCTTCTCGCGGTAAGCCACGGCGCGGGTGGTATAAAGCGAGGCCCAACAGTCGCGCACCTTCGCCAGCACGTCATCAATGCCGCGCACCCACAGATAGGTGTCCTGCTGCCCGGCAAACGACGCATCCGGCATGTCCTCTGCGGTGGCCGAGGACCGAACGGCCACCGGCAGGTCCCCCCCCATCTTGGCATAGGCAACGCGAATGGCCGCCTCCACCGCATCGGGCAGCTTGTGGCTGCGGATGCGGATGCCGATCGCCTGCGCCGCCCGGTCGATGGAATCCAGGTCGAACGGGTCCAACCCGGTCATATGCCGCTCGATTTCCGCCCGCAGCCCATGCCCGTCCAGCATCGCCGCATAGGCATCCGTCGTCACCGCAAACCCCGGCGGCACCGCCACCCCGGCCTGCGTCATCTGCCCCAACGAGGCGCATTTGCCCCCCACCCGCGCATGATCTTCCGTGCCGATGACGCTGAAATCCAGTGTGTACAGATCGCTCATTGGTCCCACTCCACCATCACCGATTTCGGCACGCGGAACCCGATGTTGCGCTGATATTCCGCCTCGAACCCCGGGGCCAAACGCAAGCTGGGGAAGCGTTCCGACAACTGCCGCAGCAGAATGCCCGCCTCCATCTTGGCCAGCTGGAAGCCAAGGCAATAATGGATGCCATAGCCGAAACTCAGATGCGTCCGGGCGTTTTCGCGGGTGATGTCCAGCTTTTCCCCGGCCGGGAAATGCCCCTCGTCACGGTTGGCCGACCCGGTGATCATCAAGATCTCCGCCCCCGCCGGCAGATCGACCCCGCCCACCGTCGCCGCCACCCGCGCCTTGCGCCGCCAGCCCACGACCGAGGGCATGTAACGCAGCATCTCCTCCACCGCGTTGGGGATCAGCTTGGCATCGGCCTTGATCGCGTCCCAGGCGCTGCGGTTCGCCATGATGGTCAGCACATAATTGCCCATGAAGGTCGATGTGGTCTCATGCCCCGCAAACAGCGTCGAATACAGCACCCCGGCAATCTCATCGGCCGAGATATCCGCGCCTTCCGCCTGCAAGCGCAGCAGGTCCGACGGAAAGTCATCGCCCGGATTGGCCCGGCGCATGTCCAAGAGATCATGGATGTATTTCCAATAGGCCACCATGTCATGCGCGATGGCGACCTGTTCTTCGTCATTGGGATCGCCCCAGGTCATCTTGCCCCGGCTGGCGCCATATTGCTTGATCCGGGCCACATCCTCGTCCGGGATCCCCATCAGCGTGAACAGCACATAGGCCGGCACCGGATAGGCCACCACCTCCCAGAAATTCACCGGCATCTGCAGCTTGCCTGCCGCCTCCAAGGCGTCCAGATGGCGCGCCACGATGGTTTCAATCTGCGGCTCGATCGACTTGAACCGGCGCGGGCCGAAGCACGACTGCGCCACCTTGCGGATGCGGGTGTGTTCCGGCGGCACCCGTGCGGTCAGCCCGGAATAGGCGGTGAAGCCGCCGTCGGTCATCACCTTGCGCGCCGCATCGCACATCGCCCGCGCCGGCTTTTGCGCGTTTTCCGAACTGAACACCTGCCAGTTGTCGAAGATCGCCTTGATATCGTCATAGCGCGAGACGACCCAATACCCGGTCGGTTCATGGAAAAACACCGGCTCGTCCTCGCGGAAGGCTTGCCAGCGGGCATGGGGCTTGTTCAGGTCGAACGGATCATAGCCGTCAGACGGCGCGGCGCCGTGGATATCCTTCATCGGTTTTCCTCCCTCGCAGGCAGATGCAAAATCCGCCCGACTCCTCTTGCGACTCACGGTAAGCCCAAAACCTTTGGTTTTTCTTTGGCCTATTGCGCCGTTTCACCGGGGCCGGGACAGATCCTGATAAAGCAGTTTTATTTCAGCGCCTTCCGTTGCGCCAATACTCGCCAACGCCTGCCGATAGGCCCGGAACTGCCGGTGCATCGCATCGACCCTGCCTTGCGCCACGAAGATTTTCATCGCCTCGGCATCGGCGCCTTCTGACGTGGGATCAATCGCCAAAGCCTTCATGCAATGCTCCAGCGCCTCGCGGGTGTGCTGGGTCCGCATCAGCAACTTGGCGAAATCATACTGCACCTTCAGCGCCATTTCGCGCAGCCAGATGCGGCGCGGCAGGCACCAGTCCTCTTGTTCCGACTGCACATGCTCGACGGCCAGATCCTCGAACAGATCGCCGGTGTAAAGCTGCTCGGCAGCGGCATAGACCCGCAAAGCCGCCTGATCCTCGCCGCGCTTGAACAGCGACAGCGCGCGGCGGCATAGCTGTTCAAACGTGTCGATGTCGATCCAGCTGCCGCGCGGCGGGTTCAGCCGGTAATACTCGCCGTTGCGGATCACCGCCCCGGCATCGCCCAACGCCTTGCGCAGCATGGCGACCGTGTGATGCAGGCGCGCGCGCTTCACATCCTCGGACCCATCCTCGGGCCACAGCAACTCGCCGATCCGGTCGGCATGCGCGCCCTTTTCCCCGCTTTGCAGCAGATAGGCGAACAGAGTCCGGATCTTCTTCGGCGCCCCACCCGCAATGCGCCAATCCACCTCGCGGTTGCCGATGAACACCCGCAAATGCCCCAGACAATGGATATGCCAGCGTTCCGCCCCCGGCTGCGCGCCCAGCAGCACCTTGGGCTTGGCCAGCCAGGACGGCGTCGCCCCTCGCGCATACATCTGCCCGGTGCGGCGCGCCGCGACCGGATCGGCATAATCGGGCACCACCCGCCCCAGCATGAACGCCAACTGTTCATCCAGCAGCGCCCCGTCCAGCAAATCGGCCGGGATCCAGTAGGGATTGTCATGCAGGCCCGAGGGCGCCAGAAACTGCCGATGCGCGCGGAAGGCCGCCTGCATCTGCTCTTCGATGGTCAGGTCCTGATTGTAGATGCTGACCACCGGCCGGCCGATCACCCGCGCCAGCCGGTCTGCCACCGCGCCCCAGCCTTCAAGGCTGGTCGCGCCCTGCAGATTGGCCACCGCCCAGCTCATGTCCACCACCAGCCCGCCCCGGCTTTCGGCAAGCCGGGGCCGCAGCCGGGCATAGACCTCTTCGGGATCGACCGGCGAATGGTCCAGCCCGGTGTCCTCATAGGGCAGGCGGCGCTCTTTCGGAATGGCGGGCAGCAGCTCGGGGTCGTCGGTCACCAGCAAAGCCTCGGCCTCGTCCAGCACGCAGGCCAGCGAGGCGGTAAAGAAGGCCAGATCCTCGGCATCATAAAACACCGCGGCATTGATTTCGGAAACGGCGGGCAGGGCGGTCATGGCACGTCCTGAACTGGGGGCAGCGCAAGCCTAGCAGGCGCTGCGGCCTGATGCCAAAGAAAAACCAAAGACCACTGGTTTAGCCTGATTCGCAAGCCCCGAAACAGGGGCCCGGGAGGTGTTTTCAAAGACTGCAAGCGCGACGGTGTCGCAGTGCTGTTGGTCCTGGCCGCAGCAGTCGGCTTTGCTTGCTTTGCGCCGCCGTCCCAACCCGATGGAACCACCGCGGCATGATGCAGGGCGTGACATTCGACTATGTGATCGTAGGCGCTGGCTCCGCAGGCGCCGTCCTTGCCAACCGCCTGTCCGCCGATCCCAGCCTGTCCGTCTGCCTGATCGAGGCCGGCCCCCGCGACACCAGCCCCTTCATCAACATCCCCCTCGGCGTGATGTTTCTGTCCAAAGACCCCAAGCACAACTGGCTCTACGCCTCGACCCCGCAATCCGCTCTGAACGGCCGCAGGGTGTCCATCCCCCGAGGCAAGGTCCTCGGCGGCAGCTCCGCCCTCAACGGCATGATCTACATTCGCGGCCACAAGGCCGATTACGACGCCTGGGCCGCCCAAGGCTGCACTGGTTGGGATTACGCCTCGCTCCTCCCCCACTTCCTGCGGTCCGAGGCGAACCAGAACCGCGCTCTCGACCCCGCCCTGCACGGCCACACCGGCCCCCTGACCGTCAGCGACCTGCGGGATCCCAACCCGGTGGACCGCGACTTCATCGCCGCCGCTGGCCACCTTCAACTGCGCCCCTGCGCCGATTTCAGCGCCCCCGAACCCGAAGGCGTCGGCATCTTCCAGGTCACCCAATCCGGCGGCAAACGCCTCTCCACCGCCCGCGCCTTCCTGACCCCGGTGAAATCCCGCCCCAACCTGACCATCCTGACCGGGGCCGAGGTGCTGCACCTGACCCTCACCCAATCCCGCGCCACCGGCGTCACCCTGCGCCAGAACGGCCAGACCTACAGCCTCACCGCCCGCAGCGAAGTCATCCTCTCCGCCGGCACCATCGGCTCCCCCGACCTTCTCCTGCGCTCCGGCATCGGCCCCGCCGCCCAGATCGCGGCCTTTGGCGGCACCGTCCAGCATGACCTGCCCGGCGTAGGCCAGAACCTGCAAGACCATGTCGATGTCATGGTGATCTGCCAAAGCCGCTCCACCACCCCCTACGGCCTCTCCCTGCAAGCCCTGCCGCGCCTCGCGCTCGATGGCCTGCGCTGGATCACCGGCCATCGCGGCATGCTGTCGTCAAACATGGTCGAGGCCGGGGGCTTCGTCCGGTCGGACCCTGCCGAACCCCGCCCCGATCTCCAGTTCCACCTGATCCCCGGCCGCAAAAGCCACCGGGGCCGCATGGTCGAATATGGCCACGGCGTCAGCCTGCACACCTGCGTCCTGCACCCCGAAAGCCGGGGCAGCGTCACCCGCAGCCGCCTCGAAGGCCCGCCCGACATCGACCTCGGCCTGCTGACCCATGACGCCGACGCGGCCCGCCTTCTGCGCGGCGTCAAACTCGCCCGCGCCATCCTGCAGCAGACCCCGATGGCCCGCCACGGCCTGACCGAGATCATCCCCGGCGCCGCCGCCCAATCCGACGCCGATCTGCAAACCTTCATCCGCGCCAATGCCCGCACCGTCTATCATCCGGTCGGCACCTGCGCGATGGGCACCGGGCCGAAGGCCGTGGTCGATGCCCGGCTCAGGGTTCACGGGGTGAAATCCCTGCGCGTGGTGGATGCTTCCATCATGCCAAATATAATAAGCGGAAATACCAATGCTCCCGCTATCATGATCGCAGAGAAAGCGGCCGAAATGATCCTCGAGGACCGCAAACGGCCCCGGAACTGACCCAAGGGCCACCAAGCGCCCGCACCACCAAACAGACTGCAACGGAGGAGGAAAGACATGACATTCACCACGGGCCTCAGGGCCTTGATCACCCTCGCAGCCCTCGCCCTCGCCGGGCAGGCTTCGGCGGGTGTCAGTTGCGGCGCCAGCACCGGCCAAGCGGCAACGGGCGCGCCGATCATCATCGGCGGCATCTACGCCGACGGCGCCCCGGGCGACTGGTCGTCGTCCACCGACGCGGCGGCGGCCTATTTCGCCTGCGTCAACGCCAACGGCGGCATAGGCGGCCGCCCGATCGACTACCGCGTCGAAAATGACCAATGGGCGCCGGAAGCCGCCGCGCAAGCTGCGGCCAAACTGGTGAATGACGCCAAGGCCGTGGCCTTGGTCGGCAACGGCTCGTTCATCGAGATGGCGGTCAATGCCAAGACCTAAGCCGACGCCGGGATCATGGTCATGGCTTCGGCCTGCGCCATTTCGGAATGTTTCGAATCGCCCAACATCGTGTCCACCAACGAAGGCCCGCTGCCCTCGGACCTCGGCGCCTCGCTGTACGCGCAAGAGAATCTGGGCGCCAAGAACATCGCCTGCATCGGTCTGAACATCCCCAACAACGGCATCTGGTCCTGTCAGGCTGTCATCGACATGATGACCAACCGCGGCGGCACCGGTTCGATGGCCATGCTGAACCCCGGCGCGCCCGACGTGAACTCGGCGCTTCTGGAGGCTGTCGCTTCCGGCGCCGACACCATCCTGTTGAACCTGCCCGCCGGTCTTGCGATTGCCGTCCTGAAAGCCGCGCAAGAACAGAACCTGCGCGACAGCTACAACTGGATCGCGCCGACCACGATGTATGACCTGTCCGTCCCCGCCGCGATTGGCGAGTATTGGGACGGCAAGGTCTTCGTGCAGGCCGAACTGGCGCCGATCTCGGTCAATGGCCCGGATGCACAAAACTGGCTGGCGGTGATGGACGCCTATGGCAAGAAAGACGACCCGCGCGACACGTTCAGCCAGGGCGGCTATCTGTCGGCCCAGTTCTTCACCAAGGCCGTGCTGGCGATGGACCCCAAGGATCTGGACGACCGCGCCAAGGTGACGGCGGCGATCAAGGGCATTGTCGGCTACAAATCCGACCTGATGTGCGGCCCCTACTATGTCGGGGATGCCGATTTCCACATGCCCAACCACGCCGGTTATGTGGTGAAGGTCAGCAAGGGCGGCTACGAGATCGTGCAAGGCTGCACCGAATATGAAAGCGATTATTTCGCCCGCCATATCGAGATCGAAAAGCAACTCGGCCTGCGTTAAGGCCCCCCCGCGCCAGCCGGACCCCCGGCTGGCGTCCCCTTTCCGGCACGGGGCCATGACCAGAACCTCCCTTTTCAACTGGGCGCTTTACGTCGCCCTGATGGCGGCGACGATGCTGTGGCTGGCCTGGGGCAAGCCCCTGAATGTCGCGGGCATGTTCATCACCGCCGGCCTTGCGGTCGGCTCGCTTTATGCCCTCGGCGGCATCGGCATGGTCGTGCTGTTCCGCGCCTCGGGCGTCCTGAACTTCTCCTCCGGCGCCTCCGGCGCCGCCGGAGCCATGACCGCCTGGCAACTCACCGCCTGGGGCTTCTGGCCCCCGCTGTCCTGGGCCGCCTGCATCCTCGTGGCGCTGGTCCTGACCCTCGCCTATGGCCGCTTCATCGCGCCCCTGCTCGCCTGGCGCGAAACCGTGGTCAAAGCCGTCGCCACCCTCGGCTTCGCGCTCATCATCCTCGGCCTCGTCGCCTTCCTCTGGCCCGACGATCCCCGCGCGCTAGAGCTTCCCACCGACTCCATCGGCCTGACCCTGCTGGGCCTGCGCGTCACCGGCACCCGAGTGCTGGCCTTCTTCGCCTCGGTCCTGATCTGCATCGGCATCTATGTCTTTCTGGGCCGCACCAACATCGGCC
>JANLQT010000713.1:0-1531 GCA_031368035.1 Rhodobacterales bacterium
CTGGACCGAACAGCGGCACACCCCGCACCGCCACCCCGGGATAGTCCTGCAACATGTAGGCCGTGCGGCTGTCGACCACGCCGTCCATGAACATCTTCACAAAGCCCGACCGCAGCCAGTCGCTGTGAAAGTCCCGGTGCATGGCGCTGGCCCGCTCCAGCAGCGCCAGATCCGTGTCCGGCTTCAGATGGAAGGGCACCACCACCCGCGCCGTCAGCCGCCCTTCAGCCTTCATTTCGGCCAGCAGCTCAAGCGTATAGCGGTTGCCATCCATGTTCACGATCGAGGTGATGCCTTCCGCGGCGGCATGCGCCAGCCCGCGTGCGATATGGTCCTTGTCCACCGCCCGCTCCGCCGCCGAGGGTGGCACCGCAGGCTCCTCGCCGGTCGCGATCCCCAGATTGATGCGGCCAATTCCGGCCAGATCCAGGATTGGCGCAAAGGCGGCAAACTCACGAAGCTCGCCCGTGGCGAGCCCGTCCGCCCCCATCACCACCTCGTGCCCATGCGGCATGACCTTGCCCTGAAGCAGGCCCGCCGCCGACAGAGCCGCCGTATTGGCCCAGACCGTGTGGTGGTCCATCGCCCGCATCGCGAAGGGCCGCGCGCCGGTGAAGGCGTCCAGATCGCCCCGCGTGATCTCGCGCCCCAGGATGTGGTAATCCGCACCCTCGGCCATAAGAAGCCCCATCCCGGGCCGCGCCGCCGCATAGCCGTCATAGGCCGCCCGCAAGCGGTCCTCGCCGTGCAGCGTGTCCAGATGCAAATGCGGCAACTCTGCGCCGCCAAGCCCCAGGTGCATGTGGCTTTCCACAAACCCCGGCAGGACCGAGCGCCCGCCCGCGTCAATCACCCGGCACCCCGGCCCTGCCAAAACCGCGATCTCTGTCGCCGACCCCACGGCCAGCACGCGGCCCCCGGCAATCGCCACGGCTTCCGCCCTGGGATGCGCGGGGTCCATGGTCAGCACGCGGCCGTTGGTCACGATCAGGTCAGCAAGCATGTCATTTCTCCGTAGGATGGGTGATTCACCCATCATGTCGACGCCGTTCCAATGATGGGCGCAACACCCATCCTACCTCACCGCCGCCACCCGCTCCGCCATCGAGCACAGCATCTCGAACATGAGATTGACCGCCAGCCAGGCCGTGCCCCCCGCCTGATCAAACGGCGGCGAGACCTCGACGAGATCAGCGCCGACAATATCCACCCCCCGCAGCCCCTGCGCCACTTGCAACGCCTGCCACGAGTTCGGGCCGCCGACCTCGGGCGTGCCGGTTCCCGGCGCAAAGGTCGGGTCCACAAAATCGATGTCATAAGTGACATAGGTCGGCCCCTGCCCGACAATCTCCCGCACTTCCACCATCACATCCTCGGCCCCCCGAGCATGAAACTCCTGAATCGGAATGATCCTTATGCCGTTCGCTGCCGCATAATCCCAATCCTCGCGCCCGTAGGCCGTGCCCCTGATCCCGACCAGCACATAGCGGTGCGGGTCGATCAGCCCTTCCTCCATCGCGCGGCGGAACGG
>JANLQT010000734.1:0-5417 GCA_031368035.1 Rhodobacterales bacterium
TGCGGAAGCTGAAGCATCCGAGCCGGTCGAGGAAGTTAAGGAGTTTTCTGGATCAGTGATGCGAAAAGTAACAGCCCTTACCAAAAAGCGCGCCTTTGCGACAATTCAGATCGTCGCAAAGGCCATGCTGGAAGGTGAGCAATACCTCATTTACAGTGAACTTGCCAAACGTCTCGAAATGCCAAACCAGACAGGTCAGGGTCTGGGCGCCATTCTGGATGAAGCCACTTGCATGTGTGTTGATTACAAGTTGCCGGATGTCAGTTCGGTAGTGGTGACAAAAGAGAGCGTTGAAATCGGTGTGCCGTTTCCATCGCTAAATTCCTTCGAGGATGGAGTGTGGCCGCTCACCGGTCTTTCGATAGACGATGTTCCGGGTGAACAGCTCAGAGTTCGGGAATTTGATTGGCTTGCCGTGCGTTCTTTGGGAATCTCCAAATCACACTTGCCGCAACCGTAGGGTGCGTGCTCGCACGCACCACCCTTCGCCCCGTGGTGCGTGAAATCACGCAACCTCCCCAACCTTGACTCCACGTACTTAATCACGTACACTCCTCCCCATGAAAACCCTCTCCTCCACTGAACTCCGCGCCAACCTGTCCTCGGTCATGGATCAGGTGAACGACGACCACGAACCGGTCATCGTCCACCGCGCCAAGGGCAAGCCCGTGGTCATGGTCAGCCTCGAAGACTGGGCCAGCATGGACGAGACGACCTACCTCCTCGCCTCCCCCGCCAATCGTGCGTCCCTTATGGCTTCGCTTGCCGATGCCGACGCAGGCCGCTTCATCGTCAAGACGATGGAAGAGCTAGAGGCGATGGCGGAAGAGTGAACCTGCTTTTCCGCCCTCGGGCGTGGGAACATTTCCAATATTGGCAGGAAACCGACAAGGCGACGGTCAACAAGATCAACGGGTTGATCAAGGAATGCCTGCGCCATCCATTTGAAGGCACCGGAAAGCCAGAGCCTCTGAAAGGTGATTTGGCGGGCTATTGGTCCCGCAGGATCGACAGAGAGCACCGACTGGTTTACCGGGTGACGGGCTCAGACTTGGAAATCCTGTCCTGCCGCTACCACTACTCCCCGTGAGGTCCGACATGCCCTTCTTCTCCCGCCTCTTCGGCAAAGCCGCCGCCCCTGCCGCCGCCCCGGAAGCCGTCCTGCACAAGGGCTGCCGCATCTTCCCCGAACCGGAAAAGGCCCCCGGCGGCTACCGCGTCGCTGCGCGGATCGAAAAAGACATCGCCGGCACCCTGAAAACCCACCACCTCATCCGCGCCGACATCTTCTCCTCACTGGAAGACGCGCAGGACACCTCCCTTTCCAAGGCGAAACTCGCCATCGACCAACTTGGCGACAGCCTCTTCCGCTAGCCTCGCGCCGCCCCACTCCCCGACTCGCGGTTTTTCCTGTATGCTCCCCGGACCTGATCCATGGGGAGGCTGCGATGACCGCGATGAATGTTGTGCATATGCGTGTGAAGCCGGGGAAAGTGGACGACTACATCCGCGTCCACAAGGACATGGCGATGACCGCCATGCCGGGCGGGCGGAACCTCTGGGTGGTTCAGTCGGGCGAGCGGGATTTCATCGTCGTTGGCGAATGGGACAATCTGGACGCGATGGCCAAGGCCCGCCCCGCGATGATCGCCAATCTCGACAGGCTGCGGCCGTTGCTGGAAGACCTTGGCGGCGGGCGCGGCGTGACCGAGCCTTGGTCCGGGGACATCACGGTGCACCAGCACGCCTGACCCCGCCGCCCGATCTGAGTCTTGCCCGCCACACCTGGGCCCCCCCAGATGATGTGGCAGTAAAAGCCTTTGCCCCCAGCCGCCGCAACGGCTAGCCTTGCCGCCAAGGGGCTTCAGACCCCGCGCGCCCTGCGATCAACAGCAAGGAGGGGGCCCATGCGCTGCCCGTTCTGCGGCAATATCGACACCCAGGTGAAGGACAGCCGTCCCGCCGAAGACCATGTCTCGATCCGGCGCCGGCGCTTCTGCCCGGCCTGCGGCGGACGCTTCACCACTTATGAACGCGTGCAACTGCGCGATCTGGTGGTGATCAAATCCTCGGGCAAGCGCGAGGATTTCGACCGCTCCAAGCTGGAACGCTCGATGCGGATCGCGATGCAGAAACGCCCGATCGAGCCTGAACGCATCGACCAGATGATCTCGGGCATCGTGCGCCGGCTGGAATCCCTCGGCGACACCGACATTCCGTCCAAGACCATCGGCGAGATCGTGATGGAAAGCCTCGCCCGGATCGACACCGTGGCCTATGTGCGCTTTGCCAGCGTTTACAAGAACTTCCAGGCCGCCGACGATTTCGACCGCTTCGTCAGCGAACTGCGCCCGAACCAGACGGAAGAATAGCGGGGTGGATGGGGGATTCCCCCATCCACCTCACATTCACCAATGCCCGGTATTGCCCATCGAGGCCCAAGGCTCGGCCGGGGCAAGGCTGCCATCCTTCTGCAAAATCTCGATCGAGACATTGTCGGGGCTGCGTACAAAGGCCATGTGCCCGTCGCGCGGCGGGCGGTTGATGACCACGCCAGCCGCCTGCAAGGCCGCGCAGGTGGCATAGATATCGTCCACCGCATAGGCCAGATGCCCGAAGTGGCGGCTGTCGCTGGGCAGGCCGGTGTCGCCGTCCCAATTGAACGTCAGTTCCACCGGACAGTCCGGCTGGCCCGGGGGCGCCATGAACACCAGCGTGAAGCGGCCCTTCTCGCTTTCGCTGCGGCGGGTCTCTTCCAGCCCCAGCAGACGGTAAAAAGCCATGGATTTTTCAAGGTCCAGCACGCGGACCATGGTGTGCAGATAGCGAACGGTCATGGGGATCTCCTCTGCCGCCAGTCTAGCATGGCCGGGCGTGCCCGGCAAAGCCGTCAGAAGCGGATCACAGAACCGGATCACAGAACCGGACTTCAGAACCGGACTTCAGAACCGCGAGCGGATCGAGATGCCGACCGCCAGCGTGCGGCTGTCATACAGATCGATGTTGCTGGTGTTGGTGGCATAGCTCAGGTTCAACACCGGCGAATAGCCATAGATGGAAACGGCGGTCAGCACCGCCGACACCTCGGCCACCAATTGCAGATCATGCCGCCCGTCCAGCGTGTAGGGCGATTGGGCAAAGTCACTTTTCGTCCCTGAAAGCCCCGCGCCCCACTGCACGCCCAGCACCGGCGCGGCATGGGTCCAGTCCGCCGACAGGTTCAGCGCGCCATTGGCGGTGCCGATATCGTCCGAAAGCGTGCGCACCGCGCCCGCCTCCAGCCGCAAGCTGTCGCCATTCTGCAAAAGCTGCCCCCAGCCGCCCGAAACCGACACCAAGGTCGATGTGGCCAGCGGATTGTCCAGCCGGTCATTATACGTCACGCCGAAATGGCCAAAGCCCTGCACGCGCGGCGTCAGCGGCGCGGTCATGTCAAACGCCAGACTGCCGATATTGGCCAGGGGCGCGCTGCCATACCATTGCTTCCAGGCGGTCACCGTCGTGGTTCCGATCAGCCCGTCCGGGCTTAAAAGCGCCCGATGCTCAAAGCCAAGTGTCACCCCCTGCCGCGAGAATTCCGCATTCGTCGCCTCGGGCGCCAGATCCCGCGCCTCCGGCGATAGGACGACCTGGCTGGCGCTGGCGCCGAACAACACCGCGTCCCGCGTCATCTGGGTCTGGCCCAGCACATAGCTGCCCGCCAGCCCCCCCGACGCGATCACGCCCGACAGGGCCTGCGCCTCGCCCGACAATTGCAGCGGGATACCGAAGAAATCCCAGACCGAATGCAAGGATCCGTTGTTCACATTGTCGGACGGCTGCACCGAGAAATCAAAGCGCAGATTCAACGGGTTCTGGCTGCGGACATAGCGATAGTCCTGCGCCACCCGCGCGCGCTGCTCGTCCGTCGTGGCATAATGGCTGGCCCGGCGCAGCCAGATCTGCGCCCAGGTCCAGTGGTCTTCGTTTGCCATCACCTGCGCCATCGCCAAGGAGGCGCCATAGTGCAGCACCTGGGTTTCGGCCAGCGCAAAGGCCTTGCGCGCCGCAGCCTCGGCCTCGGGCAACCGCCCCACCCCGCGCAGCGCCTGCGCCCGCACGATCAGCGCGGCAACGTCATCCGGGTCGCGCGCCAGCAGCACATCGGTCAGATCCAGCGCCGCTGGGAACTTCCCGGTCTGCATCTGCTGAAACGCCAGATTGCGCATCTGGTCGGCATCCAGCACCACCTCGGCCCGTGCCGCCTCACCGGCCAGAAGGCCCAAGGTCAGCACCAGCGCCGCAAACGCCCCCTGCAGCCGCATCAACGGTACAAGATGAAGCCGCCGGTCTCGCGCGCCGTCGCGGTATCCGACGGCGAGGTCACCACGATCACCCCCACGATTTCCTGACCCGCATCCGAGCCGGAAATCACCGCGTAATATTCACCTTGTTCGTAAAGCTCGGTGCCGACCGTGCTGGTCACCCCTTGCTGCGCCTCGCCGTTATTGTCCAGCGCGCCCGGTGCGACAGTGAAATTCAGCGTCGGCAATTCGGTGATCGCCACGTCCGGGCTCAGATCCGCATTGGCCTGCGCCACCACCTGATCGGTGATATTCTGCCCGTTCATGTCGTAAACCTGCCGGTTCTCGACATAGCCGTAAACCCCCGCGCCATTGCCGGTGCTCGACTCGTCCGCGTTGAAGTCGTTGAAATCGATCGCCACCGTCATGTCGCCGGTGGTGTATTGCAGCCCGCCATGCCCGTTGAAATCCCGGATCCCGGCATACTCCCCGGTGTATTGTGCCTGGCCCGAGGTCGGCAGCGTCACCGAACCGTTGCGACTGTAGACAAACCCGCCGAAGCCATAGGGGATATAGGCCCCGGTCCGCACGATGGCGAAACTGGTTCTGCCGGTTTTCGACACGCCATACAGCGCCCGATAGGAAAATTGGTCGATCACCGCGCCGGTCTGGCTGTCCGCATAAGTGCTGGAGGCCGCATAGACCTGCGCCGGACCCAGCGTCGGCACGCGGCTGTCGCGCGTATAGACATTGCCGCCGTCGAAGGCGAGGTTGTCCACCCTGAACGTGTCATTGACGGGGTCATAGTGGAAGCCCTCGGCAAAGCCGTTGCCGGTCACCGCCACGCCGCCCGGGCCGAGGTTCTTGCCCTCGGTCCGGCTCACCGAGCCATCGGAATAGGTCGTGCCCGGCAGTTCGGACACCGTCGGAGTCCCCTCCTCCGTCGGCACCGCGCCGGTGAACGGGTTGCCGTCACAAGCCGCCAGCACGACAAGCGCCATCAGGGAAAATCGAACTGCCGACATGATGCCCTCTGTGTTTTCTTGTATTTTGCCGAGGATTCTGCCGGAAATGTGGCAAAAGGTCAAAACCTAGTCCGCACACGGGCGTTTTACCGCCCCCCCTGATGCAGCC
>JANLQT010000779.1:0-4023 GCA_031368035.1 Rhodobacterales bacterium
CCAGCGAGAAGGTCGCGGAGTTCCATCTGTCAATGGGGCCGTTCCGGCAGGTGGTGAAGGATTATTTCCAGATCTGCGAGAGCTATTTCGAGGCGGTGAAGCGGCTGCCTCCGTCCCAGATCGAGGCGATCGACATGGCCCGGCGCGGCATTCACAACGAAGGCGCTCGGGTGCTGCAGGAACGGCTGGAGGGCAAGGCCCTGGTGGACAAGGACACCGCGCGGCGGCTGTTCACCCTGATCTGCGTTCTGCACTGGCGCTGAGATGACCACCGGTTTCCCCCAATCGGTGCTGTTCTGCTGCGATCACAACGCGGTCAGATCGCCCATGGCGGAAGGCTTGATGAAGAAGTTCTACGGCGCCCGCATCTATGTGCAGTCGGCGGGGGTGAAGAATGACATGGAGATCGACGGGTTCTCGATTGCCGTTTGCGGTGAGATCGGGGTGGAACTGGCGCGGCACCGCAGCCGCAGTTTTGACGAGATGCGCGATTGGGGCGATGATCTGGGGCAGTTCGATCTGATCGTGGCGCTGTCGCCGGCCAGCCAGCGGCAGGCGCTGGAACTGACGCGTCTGGCGCATGTGACGGTGGAATACTGGCCGATCCTGGACCCTACGGGCCTCGGCGAGACGCGGGAGGCCAAGCTGTCGGCGTATCGGCAGGCGCGCGACCAGATCCAGGGCCGGATGCTGGCGCGGTTCGGGCCGCCCGACGGGGCCACCGTGTGAGGCGGGTGCCGGCGGTGAAGCAGCGGAGGCTTCGCCAAGTCTTTTCGTGAGGAAGATCAGGGGGTTTCACACCCCCAAACCCCCGTGGAGGTATTTGTCTCCGCGGTGATGGGGGATCAGGTCAGTCTGGGGTGCGGCCTGTCGTCATGCGCGCCAGTGTGCCGTCGCCCAGCACGGCGCGGCGGATCGCTCCGGCGATGTGGAGCGCGAGGAGCGCCATCAGCAACCGCGTCGCCACGGCATGGACCAGAAAGCCGCCGTCCTGCCAGGCTTCCGTTTCGGGCGCGATGGCGGGCAGGGCCCAGGTGTTCCACAGCACGGTCTGGATGCCCGAACCCGAGCCGCCGACCCAGCCGCTGAGCGGGACCAGCAGGAGCAGCGCATAGATCGCCGCATGGACGCCGCAGGCAAGGCGATGCGTCCAGTGGCCGGGATCGCCCAAGGGGGCGGGGGGCGGACTGATCCGGTGCCAGATCAGCCGCAGCACCGCGAGCATCAGCACTGTGAAACCAAGGCTTTTGTGCAGGCCGAACAGCCACAGACCCGCAAGTCCCGGCGCCATGCGCGGCAGATACAGCCCCAGCGGAATTTGCCCCAGGATCAGCGCCGCCATGATCCAATGCAGTGCGCGGCTGACGCGGCCATAGTGCAGGGCGTCGTTGCGCCAGCCCGGTCCCGGCTTCACGGTCATGGCGCCAGATCTATCCGTGCCAGGATGTTGATCCTGACCTGATCGCCGACCATGTCCGACCAACCTTTCGCGCCAAATTCGCTTCGCATCACGGCGCCGGTCAGGGAAATCGTCAGATGGGTGTAATCGCCCTTGGCCTCGCCCGCGACCTGGAACAACTGGGCCTGCATGGTCAGCGGGCGGGTGACGCCGCGAATGGTGATCAGGCCATCGACCGCCGCGCTGTTGCCCTGCGCCACGACTTTTGTCGAGGTGAAAGAGATGGTTGGAAACTTGGCGGTGTTGAGGTTCTTGGGGCCTTTCATCGCCTCGGCGGCAAAGGGAAAGCTGGCCTCGGCCCCGGCGGCATTCAACGTGACGGCCACCGTGGTCTGGCGCATGTCTGAAAAGTCGATCGCGATATCAGCGCTGGCAATCGGAAACTGGCCCTGGATCTTGTCGGTTCCGAAATCAGTCTCGAACCCGACGACCGAGGCAGCGGCATCCAGGATGTAGGGCGTCGGTTTGGCCAACGCAGGCGCAGTCCCGAAGGCCAGCAAGGTGAGGGTCAGCATGAGGGGGGCCAGTATGACGGGGGCGAGCCTCATCCGCAGGCGAGTGACGTGCGCGGCGGATCTTGGGGTGGTGCGAGCAAACATGGGGGCCTTTCCGGCGCAACAGAGCAGAACGCTATCACGCCAGCGGTGCGCGAAGGGCGTCACGACCTGGTGATGGCGACTTTGGTCCGTCAGGACGCGGACCCAAAGTCCAATCTTGCGCCGGACCCGCCTTCTCCCCGGCCCCCATTCGGCTTGCCGTCGGCCCCCATTCGGCTTGCCGTCGGCCCGGCGGACCCATAGCCTGTCGCGGGACAACCGTTCCGCGTAAGGGGCAGCAATGACCACAGTGCAGCTTGGCACCAGCGGCCTTCAGGTGTCAAACCTGTGCCTTGGCACCATGACCTTCGGCAGCCAGACGCCCGAGGCGGACGCGCATGTGCAGATGGACATGGCGGTGGAGCATGGCGTGACCTTCTGGGACAGTGCCGAGATGTATCCGGTCAACCCGGTGCGCGCCGAAACCGTGGGGCACAGCGAAGCGATCATCGGCAGTTGGCTGGCCTCGCGCGGCAGCCGGGACCGGATCGTGCTTGCGACGAAAGTGTCGGGCCATGGCCAAAGCGCGGTGCGCAGCGGCGCAGCCATCACCGGCGCGGGGCTGGAGGCGGCGGCAGAGGCCTCGCTGCGGCGGCTTGGGACCGATTGCATCGACCTCTACCAATTGCACTGGCCGAACCGGAAGGCCTATCACTTCCGCGAAATCTGGCATTTTGATCCGACCGGCCAGGACCGCACCCAGATCGAGGCGCATATGCTGGACGTGCTGCAAGGCGCGGACCGGCTGATCCGGGCGGGCAAGATCCGTGCCATCGCGCTGTCGAACGAAAGCGTCTGGGGCACCGGCACATGGCTGTCGCTGGCGGAACGGCACGGGTTGCCGCGCATGGCTTCGGTGCAGAATGAATATTCGCTGCTGTGCCGGCAGTTCGACAGCGACTGGGCCGAGTTTTCGGTGCTGGAGCACATGCCGCTTTTGGCGTTTTCGCCGCTGGCGGCGGGGCTTTTGACCGGTAAGTATCAGGGCGATGTCACGCCTCCTGGCTCGCGCCGAAGCCTCAATCCGTTGTTGTCGGGCCGGATGACCGCGCGTGCGCTGACGGCGGTGGCCGCCTATCATGCGCTGGCGGACCAGCACGGGCTGGACCCGGTGCAGATGGCGGTTGCCTTCTGCGCGGGCCGCCCGTTCCCGACGATCCCGATCATCGGGGCCACCACGCCCGAGCAGTTGGCGCGGGTGCTGGGGGCGGCGGGCTTGCAACTTTCCGCTGAACTGCGCCGCCAGATCGACCAGGTTCATCGCGCCCACCCCCAGCCGTATTGATCGCCCCTTGCGAAAGCCCCACAGCTTGGGCCAGATGGCGGGGTCGGATCGGGAGGGTCAGGATGCGTCATGCGCTGCTCCTTGTGCTGGCCCAGACGCTGGCCCAGACGCTGGCCCTAACGCTGGCCCTAACGCTGGGGCTTGCGGCCTGCACGCCCGATGCCAAGGCACCGGACCAGCCCACGCCCGTTGGCCTTGATGCCGGCGCGATCGAAGTGACGCCGCTGGAGTCGCTGCCGGGGGATGCTGGCGCCAGCGCGGCACCGCAGGCGCCAGCCGCAACCGAAGGTGTTGCCGAACCCGGCGCCGCAGCCAGCGCCGCTGCGGATGCGGCCCCGTCGGCGGATGCGGTGACGGTCACTGCGGCCACCGCCTCGACCCCGCATCCAAGGCCCCGGCCCGTGGGCCTTGGGCAGGGCACCGCTGCGGCAGAGCCCGCGCCGCCCCCCAAATCGCAGCCGCAACTGACCTGTGAAGCGGCGGGCGGGATCTGGGGCCAGTCGCGGGGCAAGGGCGCATTCCTGTGCCAGAAGCGCATGAAAGATGGCGGCAAGGTCTGCCACCAGAAGGGTGACTGCACCGGGGAATGCCTTGGCCCGTCGCAGACCTGCGCGCCCGTGGCGCCGCTGATGGGCTGCAACGATGTCATGGATGCGGAAGGACGACAGGTGACCCTATGCCTC
>JANLQT010000017.1:0-6584 GCA_031368035.1 Rhodobacterales bacterium
CACAGCGCGCGCCAGCCGATGTCATTGCGGCAGAAGCCTTCGGGCCAGCTCAGGTGGTCGATCATGGCATAGGCGCGGTTGCGGGCTTCGTGAAGGCTTTGCCCGCGCGCCGTGATGTTCAGGACGCGGCCGCCGTTGGCGGTGATCTGGCCGTTAGTCTCGGCCGTGCCGGCGTGAAAGCACATGTGGCGGCTGTCTTCGGGCAGACGTTTGAGGCCGTGGATGATCGAGCCCTTTTCGTAAGCGCCGGGATAGCCGCGCGTGGCCATCACCACGGTCAGGGCGTGGTCGTCGGCCCAGTGGACCCTGGCGTCCGCAAGGCGGTGTTCGGCGCAGGCCAGCATCAGGTCCAGGGCCTGGGCGCCAAGGCGCATCATCAGCACCTGCGCTTCGGGATCACCAAAGCGGCAGTTGTATTCGACCAGCCGGGCGCGGCCGTTCTCGATCATCAGGCCGGCGTAAAGGACGCCCTGGTAGGGGGTGCCGCGGCGGTTCAGTTCGGCGATGGTGGGGTGGATGATTTCGGCCATGACCTGGGCCTGGATGGCTTCGGTCAGCACGGGGGCGGGGGAATAGGCGCCCATGCCGCCGGTGTTGGGTCCGGTGTCGCCGTCAAAGGCGCGCTTGTGGTCTTGTGCCGTGCCGAAGGGCAGTGCGGTCGTCCCATCGACCAGCACGAAGAACGAGGCTTCCTCGCCAGCCATGAACTCTTCGATCACGACTTCGGTGCCGGCGGCGCCGAATTTGCCGCTGAACATGTCCTCCACGGCGGCGAGCGCTTCGTCAAGGTTCATGGCCACGATGACGCCTTTGCCCAGGGCCAGCCCGTCGGCCTTGATGACGATGGGCGCGCCGTGTTGGGTGACATGGGCGCGGGCGGCGGCGGCATCGGTGAAGCGGGCATAGGCGGCGGTGGGGGCGCTGCAGGCGTCGCAGATCTCTTTGGTGAAGGCTTTGGAGGATTCCAGCCGCCCCGCCGCTGCCGAAGCGCCGAAGGTCAGGATCCCGGCGGCACGCGCCGCATCCGCGATGCCGGCCGCGATGGCGGCATCCGGGCCGATGATCAGGAAATCGATAGAGTTCTCGGCGCAGAACCCCACGATCGCCGCGCCGTCCAGAATGTCGAGCGCCGCTGTTTCGCACAATTGCGCGATGCCGGCATTGCCCGGGGCCACCACCAGACGGTCGCATTTGGGGTTCTGCTGCACCGCCCAGGCCAGTGCATGTTCACGGCCCCCAGAGCCGAGGATGAGGATGTTCATGGAGACGGCCTCGCTGGCAAACCTGCCCAAGGGTCATAAGCGGGCCGCCCTGCGCGTGCAAGCGACGCGGGATTGCTCGGCGTGGGAGTGTGGCGCGGAGCGGCGGCGGGGGAGGCCGCGGAAATGCCAAGGGCGCGGCGCCGTTGCGCCTCCGGCGCGGCTGGGGCACAAAGAGCCATGTCGATGTTTGAAGATGACGGCCCCGCGCCGCCCGGCAACAGCCCGGAGTTCACCGTCTCGGAACTGTCCGGCGCGGTGAAGCGGGTGATCGAGGGCGAGTTCGGGTTGATCCGGGTGCGGGGCGAGGTGGGACGGGTCAGCCGTCCGGCCTCGGGGCATTTGTATTTTGCCCTGAAGGATGATCGCGCCTCGCTGGATGCGGTCAGCTGGAAGGGGCAGGTCGCCAAGATGCAAGTGCGCCCCGAGGAGGGGATGGAGGTTGTCGCCACCGGGCGCATGACCACGTTTCCGGGGCAGTCGAAGTACCAGCTGATCGTGGAGGATGTCGCCCCGGCGGGGGCGGGCGCGCTGATGGCGATGCTGGAAAAGCGCAAGGCGACGTTGGCGGCGGAAGGGCTGTTTGATGCGGCGAGGAAAAGGCCCATTCCCTATCTGCCGCTGGTGATCGGGGTTGTCACCTCGCCCAGTGGCGCGGTGATCCGGGATATTCTGCACCGGTTGCGCGACCGGTTTCCAAGGCATGTGCTGATCTGGCCGGTGGCCGTGCAGGGGCAGGCCTGCGCGCCGGAAGTAGCGGCGGCCATTCGGGGCTTCAACGCGCTGGAGCCGGGCGGGCCGATCCCGCGGCCTGACGTCATCATCGTGGCGCGCGGTGGCGGGTCGATCGAGGACCTGTGGGGGTTCAACGAGGAGATCGTGGTGCGGGCGGCGGCGGCCTCGGTCATCCCGCTGATTTCGGCGGTCGGGCACGAGACGGACACGACGCTGATCGACTTTGCGTCCGACCTGCGGGCGCCGACGCCGACAGCAGCGGCGGAGATGGCGGTGCCAGTGCGGGCGGATCTGCTGGCGACACTGGCCGATCTGGGCGCGCGGCAGGCGCGGGCGGGGCGGGCAGGGCTGGACCGGCGGGCGCAGCGGCTGTCCGACCTTGGCCGCGCGCTGCCTCGGCTGGAGACGCTGCTGGGCCGTCCGGCGCAGCGGCTGGACCTTGCCGCGTCCCGGCTGGGCGCCGCGCTGGGGCTGGCAGTCGCGGCGAAGCGGGCGAGGCTGGCGCGGGCGGACCGGCTGCGGCCGACGCTGCTGGCGGGGCTGAACCGGCGCGGGGTGGAACGGCTGGAGGGGTTGGACGCGCGGCTGGGCCGGGCGCTGACGCAGCGCGTTGTCCGCAGCGCCGAGGCGCTGGCGGTGCGGTCAGACCGGCTTGCCCTTGCGCATCAGCGCAGCATTGCCGATGCCAAGCGGGAGACTGCGCAGGGGCTGGCGCGGCTGGCGCGGCTGGCGCTGCGGCTGGACCCCGCGATGGCGCGGGCCCTGGGGCGTGCCGGCGACCGGCTGGACGCGCTGGAGCGGATGCGTCTGACTTTGGGTTATGCCCAGACCTTGAAGCGCGGTTATGCCGTGGTGCGAGGCGATGGCAAGCTGGTCACCCGCAAGGCCGAGGCGGAACGGGCCGCCGTGCTGGAGCTGGAGTTTCAGGACGGGCGGCTCGTGGTGGGGGGCAGGGCACCGCGCAAGGGCAAGGCCAGCGTCGGGCAGGGCAGTTTGTTCTGATCGCAGTTTGTTCTGCTCGCTGCCAAGTCTGATCGCAGCGCCTGGCCTCGCCAACGATTTTCCTTCGAAAAATCAGGCGGAGCGGGCAGCGCTGGGCTTGGGCAAAGGCCTGAATTTTCGGAGAAAATTCGTTGGCCGTGGCGCGGTGCGTCAGGAGCCGATTTCGGGGCCGGGGCAGGGCATGGGATCCGCCTCTTCCTGCACCGCGGCGGGCGGGGAGCCTGGCTCGTTCAGAAAGGTCGCGGTTAGGCCGCTCGGTCCGGTTGCAAAGGCCCAGCACTGTGCGGTGTTGCCGTCGTCATAGCTGAAGCAGACAGCCGCGCCGTCGTCCCACCAATGCCCGGCCTTGCAATCCTCGCCCACGGCGCGCCACAGGACGTGCCGGCCGGGCAAATAGGTCTCGCGCCCCCAGATCACCCCATCTTGGACATAAGCCAGCGTCTTGCCCGTGGAATAGGCGTCAAACGCGCCCGGCGACATCACAGTGCCCGAGATGCCATGGGCCGGGATCGGGAAGCCCGGCGGGTCGGCCCAGCTTGCCGTGGCCAGAAGCGAGGCGCCCAGCAGAGAGGCGGCCAGAAGCGACGCGGCCAGATGCGATGCGGTCGGCAAAGGCGGGGCAAAGGTCAAAGCGCGCATGGGGACAGTTTGCCCCCAGACCGGGCGCGCTGCCAATCACGATTTTTCTGCCGTCAGTAACGGTTGCATGCGCCGGCGCCAAAGCGGCGGATACAGCGCGATGCAGGCCGCCACGGGCAGGGGCCAGGGCAAGCGCGGCGCGGTGTGCGGCAGCGCGAGGCCCGGATAGGGGACCGAAGGGTGCAGGTGATGGTCCGAGTGCCGGGTGGCGTTAAGCGTGAGGGCGGAACTGGCCCAGTGCCCGGCATTCCAGGCATGCGCTGCCGTGACCGGCTGGGGTTTGCCGTCGGCGCGCAGGGCCCGGGACAGGCCATAGTGCTGAACATAATCGGACAGGAAGATCTGGATCTGGACCTGCGCGGACAGGGCCAGCCACAGCGCCAGACCGGCCCACCCGGCCAGCGCGGCGGCCAGACCCAGGGCGGCGAGTGCGCCGCCGCCATAGACCAGATAGGCGCGGGAGCCGCGCGCCCGCTCGGCCCGAAGGCCCGCGCGGAAGGATCCGGCCCAGGCGCGGGCGGCGAAGTGCCAGAACCCTTCACCTGCGCGGGCGGTGTTCGGGTCTTGCGCGGTGCCGACCTGGGCATGATGCACCAGCCGGTGGGCCGAGGCGTGATGGCCGATCAGCAGCGCGGTGTAGATCGCAACGCCCAAGGCACGGGGCAGGCGGGCGGGCCGGTGGATCAGCTCATGTGCGACCGGATGGCCGACCTGGCCAAGCCAGAGGCCGACGGCAAGGGCGAGGCAGAGGGCCGAAAGGTCGAAGGGGCGGTAGGAAAGCGTGATGCAGAGCAGCGGCAGGACCAGCAGCGCGGCAAGGCCAAGGGCGCGCAGGAGTGCCTCGGAGCCGGGAAACTCGGCGTCGGGAAACATGGCGTCGGGAAACATGGCGTCGGGAAACGTGGCGTCGGGAAACGTGGCGTCGGGAAATATGGAGCCGGGCGCCGCATCTTCGGCTGTGAACGGCAGGAGAAGGTCCAGTGCCACAGCGGCAAGGCCCATCCACAGGGCGGCTGCATAGCCCCAGAGCCCGCCGAGCACGGCGCCCAAAGCCAGCAGGGCAAGCGGGCTGGCGGCCATGGCGGCGAACAGCAGGACGGGCAGGGGGCGGCGCATTCTCATGCGGGCGATTTGGCGTCGGGCGCAGGGGGCCGTCAATCCCGGCGAAGCGTCAAGGGTGCCGGCCGGTCCGGGGCCGGGCCAAGCGCCTGACCTGTCACTGGCTGCGGGTTGCAGCCGCGTTGGAGCAGGGCGGGACGGGGCGGCCAGCGGCCATGCCGTTCTGGGACTTGGCGACCCCGAAGGAGCGGGATCGGCCATCATCCGCGGTCCGGTCGCCGTCAGGGTCATGGAAGGGGAGGGTACCGGCGAGACCGGTCCGGTCAAAGCGCGCTGCCGCGCCTTGCATGGATGTCGTGCCAGCCCCGTGCATCGCCGCGCGCTTGCCGCGCACCGGCGTCGAGGGTTTCTCGGGCCATCGCTGCATCCATGCCCGCGCGTTCAAGCCAGTCACCGGAAAGTTCCAGCCCAAAACAGCCGCTTTGGTTGTTGTTGAAGGGTTTCGGCCACAAGGCGCCTTCCCGCGCCGGGTTGGGGGGATCGGGCAGAAAGCCTTTGCCCTGACGGACGATCTGAAAACCGTCAAAGCCCAATGTTTCAAGCAGATCAAGTATCCGAAGCCAGTCCTGATTGACCTCGAATGAAAGATAGACCGGCAAGGGACCCTTTTTCGAGAGCGTGGAAATCGCCTTCAGTTCGAACCCCTCGATGTCGATCTTCACATAGTAGGGCGTGCCATGATTTTCGATGATTGCGCTGAGCGGGGCGGTCGGCACGGTAATCTTGTTGTGCGACAATTGGGTCGTGGCTTTGGATTTGGCTTGAAATGAACTCCATTCGCTGAATTCGTTCCGAAAGAACGTCAGGGTATCGTGCGTGTCGGAAACTCCGATATTCACGACCTTGAGCAGTTCGTCTTCGACCTTGCGCTCGAACTGTTTGCTGATCTTGTTGCACAAGGTTGGGTCGGCCTCGACGGCGATGACCTTGAACCCTTTGACAAGGTAGAAACCCGTATCGCTGCCGTCGTTCGCGCCAATATCGTAAATGACTTTCGTAATTCATCCCTCCCAATGGCGGTGTTTCGCCCGCGTTGGCCATGTAGATTTTCGTCTCTGGCCAGTGGCCGCAGTCTACAGTGGCCGTGGTTTGATTTCAGATCAAGCCTTCTGAGCAAGGCAGGCCGCGATCTTGAAGCCCCGGGTGCAGTCGGGGAACTTTGTGCGGCGCCGGGGCGGCATGACCGGGGCGCAGGTTCCGGCAAACCGGGCGGATCGGGGCGGAAACTGCGGGGTGGCACTTCCGTCCAAGGCGGAAAGCCATTAGGTGAAGGCCATTCCCCGGGCGTTGGGGCTTAGGGCGGGACGGGCATGGCGTTCTTACAAAAACTGCGCGAGCGGCTGTTCAAAAGCTCGGACAAGATCGGCGCCGGGCTGGAAGGTCTGGTGACGGAAGAGCCCGCAGCAGCGGCAGCCGTTGCGCCTGCGCCGGAGCTGGCTGCGGCAGCGCCGGGGCTGATCGGGCGGCTGTTTGCCCGCTCGGACGCGCCGCGCCGGGTGCTGGACGATGCCATGCTGGAAAGCCTGGAGGATTTGCTGATCCAGGCGGATATGGGGGTCGATACCTCGGTCCGGGTGACCGCGAACATCGCGCGGGCGCTTTATGGCAAGCGCGTCTCGACCGAGGAATTGAAGGGCGCGCTGGCGGCCGAAATCGCCCGGATCATGGAGAGCGTGGCGCGGCCGATGCCGATTTATGCCGGCAAGCCGCAGGTGGTGCTGGTGGTGGGGGTCAACGGGTCGGGCAAGACCACGACGATCGGCAAGCTGGCCAGCCAGTTCAAGGCGGCGGGCAAGTCGGTGGTGATTGCGGCCGGCGATACGTTCCGCG
>JANLQT010000032.1:0-11148 GCA_031368035.1 Rhodobacterales bacterium
GGAAAAGCTGCGGAGGCGTGGATGAGGCTGGTGTTCATGGGCACGCCCGCGTTTTCGGTTCCGGCCCTGCGGGCGCTGGCTGGGGTCCATGAGATCGTTGCCGTCTATACCCAGCCGCCCCGTCCGGCGGGTCGGGGCAAAGGGCTGCGCAAAAGCCCGGTGCAGGACGCGGCCGAGGCTTTGGGCCTGCCGGTGCGGCATCCCGACCGGTTGAAATCGCCCGAAGTGCAGGCAGAGTTTGCAGCTTTGCACGCCGACGTGGCGGTGGTGGTGGCTTACGGGCTGATCCTGCCGCAGGCGGTGCTGGACATGCCGCGGTTGGGATGTCTGAACATCCACGCGAGCCTGTTGCCGCGTTGGCGTGGGGCGGCACCGATCCACCGCGCGATCCTGGCCGGGGATGCCGAAACCGGGGTGGCGATCATGCAGATGGAGGCGGGGCTGGACACCGGGCCGGTGCGCCTGATGAAGGCGCTGCCGATCGGGGCGGAAGAGACCACGGCGGACCTTCATGACCGGCTGTCGGCCCTGGGCGCGGCGACGATCGTCAAAGTGCTGGGGGGGTTGGACAGGTTCCCCCCGGTGCCGCAACCAGAGGCGGGCGTGACCTATGCCGCCAAGATCGACAAGGCCGAGGCGCGGGTGGACTGGACGCGCCCGGCGGTGGAAGTGGACCGGCTGATCCGGGGGCTGTCGGTGTTTCCGGGGGCCTGGACGCTAGCGGGGGGCGAGCGGTTGAAGCTGCTGCGCAGCCGCGTCGTGCCGGGCATCGGCGCGCCGGGGCAAGTGCTGGGCGCGCTGGTGGTCGCTTGTGGCGACGGGGCGGTCGAGGTTCTGGAGGCCCAGCGCGAGGGGAGGCGTGCCGGGCCAGCGGTGGAAGTGTTGCGCGGATGGCAGTTGACGGAACCATTGAAATGACCCGTAGGATGGGTGATTCACCCATGCTGTCTTGGTGTATATATGGGTGAAACACCCATCCAACGGAGCCTTGCCCCATGCGCCTGATCCTTCTCGTCATCCTTGGCGCCGCTGCGGGGTTTGCGGCCACGCGGCTGCTGCGGCTGGAGACGGATGTGCCCACAACGCTGGTCCTCGGCATCGGCGGGGCGCTGTTTGGCGGGGCGGCGATCTGGCTGGTCATCACGCTGGCAAGCTGGTTGTCGGGACTGGTGATCGCGGTGATCGGGGCGGTGCTGCTGATCTGGCTGTGGCGCAGCTACGGGGCGCGGCGGTAGGGCGCGGCGCGAAAACCGGCCGGCGCACAACGATTTCTACGAAGAAATCGCGCCAAAACCTTTGAAGGTTTCGCATCAGAATTTTCGAAAATTCTGTCACTTTCGAAAACTCTTGCGCATGACTGGCCGGCGCGCGTTACCCCAGCCGCTTTACCACATCCTTCAGCTTGAACGCCGGCTCGCCCGCCGTCGCCCAAAACTGCCCTCCCGACCAGGCGGCGAACAGGATCGGCGCGGCGCTGGCGGCTTTCGGCCCAAGACGGCGGGCCAGGGCCGCCTCGACCGCCAGGCGAAAGGCATCGGCCTTGGCGCGCCCGGCCTGGCTGCGCATCAGCACGGCAAGCACGGCGGCATCGGGACCAAGCTCTCCCATCACCTTGAGCAGTCCTTGCGGCCCCTTGTCGGGTTGGCTCGCCTCCATTTCGGCCAGCGCGGCCAGGCCTGCGTCCACGGCATCCGCTGCCGCTGCCTCGATCATGGCGAGGACCCCGCCATAGCGCTGCGCGAGCGAGGCGGCGGCAAGGCCGGTTGCCTCGGCCACGGCGGAAAACGCCACGGCCTTTTCGCCGCCGGCGGACAGAAGCGCACGGACGGCGGCAAGGATGACGGGATCGGGGATGGTGCGGGGGCGGGCCACGGCATGTCCTGACGGGTGATTCCGGAACGGGCGTTCATGCTACGCGCGTGCGTCCCTGATACAAGTCTATTGCGCGCCCGCGTCGCCGTCCTGGGGCAGGGGGCGGATCTTGGGCTCTACCGCGACCTTTTTCACCCCGGCATGGGCGATCAGCATCTGCTTGGCCTGCGCCGACAGGCCCAGCTCCTTGATCAGCGGCCACTGCCGGTAATGCACGGTGAAAATCTCGCGGTCTTCGGGCAGCGGTTCGCCCCGCGCCTTGCCGCCCAGGATGAAGTGCTGGGCGTCGGGCAGCAGGTTCCAGGCCAGCCCCGCGCGCTGGATGGCGATGGGCAGGCTGATCTGGTCAAGGTAGGGGCGTTTGTTCGGCACCTCGGGCCGGGCATCAAGGGTCTGGGCGGTGTCCATCCAGACCTCGGGAAAGCTTTTGCCCTCGGGCGTGCGGTGCTGTTCGGGGAAGGAAAACAGGCCCGAGGAGAAGTAGGGAACCCGGCCTTTGCCCTTTTGCTGCTTCATCAGGCGGATGCGTTCGGCCGGGACAATCATGCCGAAGACGTCGTACAAACTGGGCCAGATGCTTTGGCGTGCCCAGCTCATCGAAGCGGCGGGGGTCAGCGAGACGCAGCCGGGTTTGACAAGGTTGTCCACCGCGTTGGGACGCAGACACAGGATGTCGCTGTCCATGAAGCAGGAAAACTCGGTATCGCGGCGTTCCAGCGTGGCGAGGATCTTGTTGCCGTGCGGATAGGCAGGATCGAAGCGGCCTTGGGTTTCAAAGGTGCGCAGGTCGCAGTTCATCTTGGCCAAAGCGGCGCGGACATCGGTGTGGACGGCGCCAATCTTTGGCGTGGGGCAATAGCCGACAAGCGCGACCGTATCCCCGAACTGCTGGCGCAGGCTGGCGGCCAGATAGCAGGCCATCACCTGATATTCCGGCGGCTCGACGATGAAATAGACGGTCAGCTTGGGCGTCATGCCGCCTCGTCCTGGGTTTCGATCCGGGCTTCGGGGTGGATCTCTTGGGCGCCGAGCACGCGGAACGGCTCTCCCCTGCGGTCCTGGAAGCTTTGCAGCATCGCGCGCAATTCGCCAACATCGGGTAAATCGGGGCGGAAGGTCTGCGGGATCAGGCCCATGGCCTTGAACGCCGTGAACAGCCGGGTCAGGTCCAATTCGCCGATGGAGCGGAAGTCGGCGCGGCCCGCGTCACCCGCGACCCAGTCCTGGCGGATCACATCGACCACGGCGGGGGTGATGCCGAGGAAGGATTTGTACTGCCGGATATAGTCGGTGGCATTGGCGCGGCTGCGGCGCAGGATCATCGTCACGCGGGCCTCACGCGGCAGCACAAAGGCCGCCAGATGCAGGGCGGACCCGTCCAGAGCGATCACCGATTTCGCCGCACGGTAGCGGGCGATCTGCACATGGGTCGGGTGGCGTTCGGGGTGGAAAATCTCATAGCCAAGGCGGGACAGGTTCGCTTCGATGGCGTCCTCGCCCAGAACGCCCCCGCGCGCGGCGGGGAGTTTGGAGCGCGAGATATACAGCTTGTCACCGCCCTCGGGCGCAGCGGCGGCGGACAGGCGGGACATCATGAAGCGGCGATATGCGGGAGAGCCGGCGTAGCGCTGGTCCCAGCCGAAGCCCAGTTCGGGCAGGATCAACTCGTCCACTTGTTGCGTTGTGGCAAAGGTTTTCAGGGGCAGGTCAATGCCCAGGGCCTGAAAGAAGCCGGCGTGGCCCTTCATCGCCTGCTCGATCGGTCCGATCTGGCCGCGATAGGGCAGGTAAAGGATGCCGTCTAGGGGGCCCTGAATGTGGTCCAAAGCCCACAGGCGGGCCGTGGATTCCACAAGGAAATGGCCGAAATGGCCGCGAAAATGGCCGCCGAACAGGTAACGGCCGGGCAGGTGCTGGACGGGTTCATCGGGCGCAAGGGTCGGGGCGGGGGTGGACCGGCGAGCGCGGATCCAGGCTTGCGACAGATCGCAATAGCTGTGGTCGGCGCGCAGCACGCCCGAGGCGAGTTTGGCGTCATGGGCGCGTTCCGGCACCACGATGGCGCGGCCAAGACGCAGGATCGTGCCGTCAAACGGGCGGCGCGGGCTGCCTTCAAGGACATGGATTTCCTGTTCGATCACGCGAGGCAAGGGGGCGGGCGCCAGTCCTGCCAGCCGGGCGGCGGCGCGGGCGCTGTGGCGCTGCGCGGGGTCCAGATGCTCCATCGCCCGGGCGGCGGCATGGGCAAGCCGCAGGTGCCCCTTGGCCTCGGCCGCCCCCAGAAGGGCGCGTTGCCAGAACAGGGTGCTGCGCCGCCCACGCGCGGCTTTGGCATAGGCGATAGGGTCGAAATTGCCCGTGGCGAGACCGGCCACCAATTCGTCCAGCCCCCCGGCGTCCTTCATCACGCGAATGGCCCGGTGCCCCAGATGATCGGTGTGGATGTGCCGCACGTTGGGGCCATCCAGCCGCAAAGCGTGCAACTTGTCCTCGCGCTCGAACGGGTCATAGACCAGCGTCACGCTGGCGGCGGCGGGGACCGAGGCAGCGGCGTCCACAAACTCCGGCCCGGTCCAGTCCCATTTCTTCTGGGCATAGCGATAGCGGCGGTCGAACGGCACCAGCGCCGGGGCCAGCGTGCTTTGCGGCGAGAAGGCCAACACATGCGCCCCCGGCACCAGCGCGGAATAGGCCAGCGCGGCAAACCCGCCCATGGACGCGCCCATGAAGGTCACGCGGCGGAACTGGGCGAAGAACCCCGCCTGTGCCAGATCGGTGATCAGCGCGGCGGTGTCGGCGTTGCGATACCAGTCCTTGCGCTTGGCGATCAGGCCAAGGATCGACACGCCTGCGCGTTCGGACCGTGCCAGCAGCCAGGGCTGCGCCGGGGTGAACTGGCCGACGGAAGACAGGTTGTCGAAGGTCACGATCAGATGGTCCGACCGGCGCAGGAACCAGGCGTCCACCAGCGGGCGGCGGATCAGGAACGCCTCGCGCCGCACCGCGCGGGCGGGGTTGCGCGAGACGGGCGGCGTGGGCTGACCGGGCGGCGTGGGCTGACCGGCCTGCGGGGCGGGCGCGGGTTCGGCGCCGTCCCATGCATGAGAGGCGTCGTTCATCGGCGCGCCCTTTGCACGGCTGCCATGGCAACCGCAGGGCCACCCTGCCCCGGCGAGGCGTGGTGCATACTGTCTCCTGTCTTTGCAGCCCGCGGGATTTGTCCCGTCTTGGCTGCCTGCTCGTCTCGATGCGTTAACTATGGCCGCGATGACCAGGGCTGTCACCTGTCTTTGCGCGCGTCAGGGTTACGCATGCGAGACTGTTGCCTTTTTGGAAACTTGGGGCCGATAAGGTGCGGGTCAGGCAGGAGGCTCAGGTGACCGAGATGCGGCCAAAGGGTGCAGGGGCGCTGTGGGGGACGGTGGACTTTCCACTGAAGCGCCACGCCAGCCCGCATGGGCAGGTCACGGCGGTGTCGATGATGAAGGACGAGGGGCCGTTCGTGATCGAATGGGTCGCGCATCATCTGGCGGTCGGGTTCACCGATCTGGTGGTCTATACCAACGATTGTTCGGATGGCACCGACGCCATGCTGATCCGGCTAGAGGCGCTGGGGCTGGCGCATCACCGCCGCAACGTGATCCCGGACGGGCTGCGGCCGCAGCCTTCGGCGCTGAACCACGCGCAGGAGGAACCTGTCGTGAGTGGGTCCGACTGGGTGATGGTGTTTGATGCGGATGAGTTTGTGCAGGTCCGGCATGGGAACGGCACGCTGGACGGGTTGATCGCGGCGGTGAAGGATCAGGACGCGAACGGGATCGTGGTGACCTGGCGGATTTTCGGCTCGGCCGGGGTGGTGGAGTGGAGCCGCGCGCCGGTGACGGAACAGTATCTGATGGCGGCGCCGGTCGATTGGAACAAGGGCTGGGGGGTGAAGACGCTGTTCACCTTTGCGCCCTCGCATTGGAAGCTGGGCATCCACCGGCCCAAGATGAAGACGAAATGGATCAAGACGCCGTTTCCCGATCAGGTGAAATGGCTGAACGGGTCGGGCGCGGTGATGGAGGATTACTTCAAGTTCCGCGGCTGGCGGTCGATCACCCGGACGGTCGGCTATGACTGGGTGCAGCTGAACCACTATGCGGTGAAGTCGGTGGACAGCTATGCCATTCGAAAGATGCGCGGCAACGTGAATTTCAAGAAGGACAAATACAACAGCGATTACTGGGCTTTGCAGGACCGGAATGAGGTGCGCGATGACACGATGCTGCGCTATTGCTCGCAGCGAAATGCCATCATGGCGCTGCTGCTGAAGGACCCGGTGCTGCACCGGCTGCACTTTGCCGCGTTGGACCGGGCCGAGGCGCGGCTGGCGGAATTGCGCGGGACGGCAGGCTATCAGGCGCTGGTCGCGGACCTTGCCAAGGCCAGCGCCGTGCCGATCACCCAGATCGTGGCCAAGCCGCCGCAGGCGCGCGACAAGGTCAAGATCGCCGCGCTGATGAGCGACATTGAAACCGCGCGCAACGCCAGGGCCAAGGCGGAGCGCAAGGGAGAGCCGAAGTCCCCAGGCCCGCAGGTGCCGATGGGGTCCTATCTGCCCGGCGTGCCCGATGTAAGTGCCGAGGTCGCGGTGGAGTGGGTGGCCAACCACGACATCCTGCTGCCGATGGACGGGCGGGTGATCCCGCAATCGGTCCTGCCGCAGATCGCGGCGGGCAAGTTCGAACGCGGCATCGCGCGCAAGCTGCCGCAATGCCTGCCCAAGGGGGCCACGGTGCTGGAAATCGGCTCGGCGATGGGGTTTGTGGGCCTGCATCTGGCCAAGGTGCGGCCGGATTTGACGATCCGCCTGCAAGAGGACAATCCGGCGCTGGTGGCGATGCGGGGCCGGATTCTGGCGACGAACGGGTTGGTGCTGACGGAAAGGCTGGCGGTGGTGGACGCGCCACTGGGGCCGGATGTGGCGGGGGCCGTGCTGCGGCTGGTGCGGGATTTGAAGCCGAAAGCCCTTCTGCTCGCCGATGCGCGGCTGTCGCCCGAGGTGCTGGTGGATCTGCTGCCGCGCCTGGCGCCGATGCCGAAACAGGTGTTCCTGTATGGCCGCCTGCTGGAGGCCTGGCACGCGCGGATGGACGAGATCGCGCAGACGCTCGCCGGTCTGGGCTTTGCCCCCGCCTTCAAGTTCGACCCCACCATCGTGCGGGCGTTCGAGCGCGAGGGTCAGGCGCCTTCAGGCAAGAAATAGCTGGTCACGAAGGCCTGGGTGATGGATTCCACCACCGGGCGCAGGACATGGCGGCCGTCGCCCTCCCACGCGGCCTCGCCTGCCGCCATCACGGCGTCATAGCTGGGGAAATAGACGACATTGGGCCGCGCCGCCGCGATCTCGGCCAGAACGGCGCGCAGGGTGGCCTTGGACAGGGTGTTGGCGGCGAAGATATCCTCGCCGGAAAACGTCAGCTTCAGCGGCACGGGCGAGACGGTCATGAAGATCTTCGCCTGCGGCTTGGCTGCGGTGATCAGGTCCACGAGGCGAGAGATCGCGGCGAAATTCTCGGCAAAGCTCGCGCGGTGATAGCTCGTCTCGTTGGCGCCGCCGCCGCCGGAATAGCCGGGCTTCTGGTTGGCAATCTTGCCGGACCGCTTGTTCACGAAAATCTCGGTCATGCCGAACGTAAAGATGAAATGGTCGGCCGCTGCGAAACCGTCCCGCAGGCCCTTGTCCAGCCCCGCGCTTAGCGCCGCATAGACCGGGGCGCTGTCGGCCAGAACCATCCGGCGATAGGGGCATTGCAGCTTCTCGCCGATGGTCCAGACATCGTCCGGTTCGGGCGTCCACAGGCCAAGGATGCGCTCGATCTCTTGGAGGACCGAGAAGGCGTTGTAGGTGTTCATGTGGTTGCGCCCGGGCAACTCGTCGGCCTGGGCGTGGGCCGGGTCAAAGACCACACTGGACAGGTCCGGCAGCACATGGCCAGCGCCGATGTCCTGCGTCAGCGCCAAGCGGATTTCCTCGGCGAAACAACTGCCCATCACGAAGAACCGGTCGCTGCGGCGCACCATCGGGTCGGGCACGAAGGTGACGGCGCGGCTGGCCATGAAGCGTTTCCACACCGGATTGGCCTTGGCCGACACCCGCGCAGCGACAACGGGCGCGGCCTTGGCCGGGGCGTTGCCGGTGATCCGCTGCAGGATCTCTCGCCCGCGAAATCTCATTGGTCTGCCTGATGTTGCCGGGGTCTTGCGCCGGCGTGACACAAACATGCGGGGCCGCCAGCGTCAATCCGGGGGCCCAACCCTCGCACGGCCAAGCTGCAACTGGACAGTCCAGTGCCGCTCGGCCATGGTTGCCAAAACCAAGTCCGTCGAGGCCGAGATGAGCACCCAGACCCGCCGCCCCGTGGCATCGCTGTGGATCGGCGAGAAGCTGCATTACCTGAACCAGTTGTGCCTTCTCAGCCATGTGCAGCAGGGGCATCCGACCACGCTGTATTGCACGGATGCGGTGTCAAACGTGCCGGACGGGGTGATCGTGAAACCGGCGTCCGAGATCATGAATGTGGACCGGGATATCGTCGCGCAGACCTCGGAAAGCTTTCTGTCCAACGTGTTCCGCTACAAGATGATCAAAGGAACGGATGCGGTTTGGATCGACTGCGACGCCTTCTGCCACAAGCCATTTCCCGATGATATGCAGAACATCTACGCGGGTCACGGGTTCCGCGGGGCGCTGAATTGCGGGGTGGTCTATATCCCGAAAGACGGCGAGTTGATCCACAAGCTGCTGGATTACTACGACAATCTGCCGGATGCGCCGCCGTGGTTTTCCAAAGGGCAGCGCAAGAAGATCGAAAAACAGGACGCAGGGTTGCCGCAAGCGGTGCGGATCTACAATGCCGAGCGGACAGCCTTCGGTCCGCAGGCGTTCACCTACTTTGCCCAACAGACTGGGGACTACGAGAAGGCTTTGTCGTCGGACTATCTTTACCCCGTGCCGTTCCAGTTGAACGATGTGTTCTTTGACCCTTACGGAAGGGTCGAGGGGCATTTCTCGGGCAACACCCTGTCGGTGCACCTTTACACCAACGGCACCAAGCCCTGGTGGCGCAAGAATCCGCCCTTGGCCAATTCCTATGTCGCGCGGATGTGCGCGCAGATCGGCGTCGATCCTGCGCAGGCGCTGGAAGACTGAATGATCGACCTGCGCACAATTCCGGTGGGCGTGATCAACCTCGGCACGGCGGAACGGCGGCGCGGGCGGATCACGGCGGCGCTGGAGGGGCTGGGGATTACCTTCCGCCTGATCGAGGCGATTGCCGCCCAGCCCCGGCATTTCGGCTGCAGCCAAAGCCATCTGAAAGCGGTCACGGAACTGCGCGGCAACGGCCCGTTTCTGGTGCTGGAGGATGACGCGGCGCCGACGACGGATTTCCAGCCGGTGATCGAGGTGCCCGAGGGGACGGGGCTTTTGTATCTTGGCCACAGCCGGTTCGGCTTTTCCCGCAGCGCGGGCAAGATCGGCACGCCGGAGTTGACGGAAGATGAAGGCGATTTCCTGCGCGTCCATTCGATGCTCGCCGCCCATGCGATCCTGTATCTGACCGAGGCAGGGGCAGATGCGGTGACGGCGGCGATCCACCGGTCCATAGACCGGCGCCGCCCGCTGCGGCATGACTTCGCGCTTTGCGACATGCAGACGAAGTCCCGGGTTCTGGCGGTGCGGCGGCCGTGGTTCACCCAGTCCAGCGGCACCCAGCGCGCCGGAAAACGCGCGGCGCGAGAGGAGGAGGAGCGTTTTGTCTCGGCCCCCCGGCAGGCGGGCGATCGGGGCGTGTCGGCGCAGGACGAGGGCGATGTGGCGCTGGTCGTTGCGCGCAACGCAGCGGGCGGGCTGGAGTTTCGGCGGGAGGGTGCGGATGTCTGACGAAAGCGAGGAAGCGCCGCCGGGCAAGCCCGAGAAATCGGCGGAGGCACTGGCGCGCCGGGCCAAGCGTAATCAGCGCAAGGCCTGGGCGACGGGCTATATGCAAGGCATCTGCACCTTGCTGCGGCCCGGCGATCTGGTGGTGGATCTGGGCGCGAACCGGGGCGACGTGACGGCGTTGCTGGCGGCGACGGGGGCGGACGTGGTGGCGTTTGAACCCGATCCGGTGACGTTTGACAGGCTGAAGGCGCGGTTTGACGGGGTTGCCAATGTCACCTTGGTCCACGCCGCGGCGGGGGTGGGGTCGGGCACTGTGCGGCTGATGCGGGCGGACAATTTCGCGGATAACCCGGAAGGCGCCTCGGTCAAGTCCACCATTCTGGACGGCGGGCGGCGAATGGATGCGGGCAATTCGGTCGAGGTGGCGCTGGTGGATTTCCCGGGCTGGGTCAGGGATCAGGTGGCGGCGCGGGGGTTCATCGCGTTTGTGAAGATGGATATCGAAGGCGCCGAGCTGGACATTCTGGAGGCGATGGATGCGCAGGGGCTGTTTGCGGGCATCCGGGGGCTGGTGGCCGAGACGCATGAGCGCAAGTTCAAGGACTTGCGGGAACGCTACAAGGCGCTGAAGGCGGCGATTGCCGAGCACGAGCCGAGCGGGAAGATCAATCTGGACTGGATTTGAGCTGCGGCACCGGCCCCGCAGGGCGGAATTTTCGAAAATTCCGCGTCGGAGCCTTCAAAGAGAGTTCGTCGAAACGCCGTTTTTGGGCCATTTGGGGCGGGGTTTGGCGGGTGCGGGGTGCTGGGTGGGCATTGACCGCCCGATGGACTAGCCCTTTGGCGCTGCTCCTTTGGGTCTGCGGGATCGGCCTGGTGCCGCGGGTCTGCGGGGCGCGGTTTCAGCCGCAGCTTCGGCACAGCCGGTCGGCCTGGGTCAGGTTCCGGGCAACGGCGGCCAGTGCCCACCAGACACGGTTGCGCGCCTGCCCCTTCAGCCGCGTTCGGCCCATGCCCCAGACCCGCTTGCAATGGCCGAAGCAACGCTCGACTCCGGCGCGGATCACGCCGATGCCTGCGTTGCGTTGCGTTGCGTTGCGCTGCGTTGCGTTGCGTTGCGCTGCACCGCTTGCGGCGTCAGTTTGCCGCTGTGCGAGTTGCGGCGCTGGACGGGGTCCTCGGTTCCACTGCCGCCCCACCCTGCCGCAAGAAGCGCCCGCGTGGTGGGCCCGATACAGGCCGCATCGGCAGAGAGCCGCTCTTCGGTCCCCAGCATGCGCTCTGGCAAGCGTTTGATTTCGGCGGCATTTCCAGGGGTGAAGTCCATCCGATGCACGAAATTGGCCTCG
>JANLQT010000039.1:0-7323 GCA_031368035.1 Rhodobacterales bacterium
ACCAGCCGGTAGCTCCAGATCCGGTCCGGTGCGCCGGTCAGCGCGGCCGCCCCGGCTTGCAGCCAATAGATGCCGACAGGTTTCTTGTAGCGCGGCTGATCGGCAAAGCGGATGTCGATGAAGTTCCCGCTTTCCAGCATCTGGCGCGAGGATTGGGCGAACAGCACCTCGTCGCGGTCCACCGGCGGCAGGGTGAAAAAGCCCGGCAGCGCCAGGATCAGCGTCAGCAGCAGCACGGCGGCCAGACCGCCCCATCCCGAAAGCCAGCGTTCGGCCCAGCGCTCTGCCCGGCTCATGGCGCGGCCCTGGCCACGAGGCGGAGTTTTTGAAAACTCCGCACCGAAGCCTTCAAAGGCTTCGGTGCGATTTCTTCGAAGAAATCGGGGCGGTGCATCCGTCAGTTTCCCTTGCCCAGAATGCCCTTGAGCAGCGAGGTGATCGGGTCATCCTTTTGCGGCTTTTTCGTCCCGGGTGCCGCCGCTGGTGGGGCCACGTTGGTCCCGGCCGGGGGCGCCTTGGGCTGCGGCACGATGACGGGCAGCGGGGTGGCGGGCAGACCCTCTTCAACGCGGATCATCACCGCATGGAAAATCTCTGCCGGCAGGCCGCCGCCGGTGACCCCGGCAAGCGGGGTCGGGTCGTCATAGCCCATCCAGACCCCGGTCACATAATCGGCGGTGAAGCCGATGAACCAGGCGTCCTTCGCCTCTGATGTCGTGCCAGTCTTGCCCGCCACCTCGCGCCCGTCCAGCTTTGCCCGTCCGCCGGTGCCGTTGTTGACCACCTGCTCCATCATCCAGATCAGTTCCTGCGCCGCCCTTTGGCTGACCACACGTTCGCCCATGCCGCCCGACTTGCCGATCAGCGGATCGGTTTCGCCCTTCAGGGTCAGGCTTTCGATGCCATATGGCACCACCGACGAGCCGCCGTTCAGAATGCCGGCATAGGCCCCGGTCATTTCCAGCAACGTCGCCTCGGACGCGCCCAAAGCCAGTGCCGGCCCCAAAGCCAGGTCGCTTTGCAGGCCAAAGCCTGCCGCGACCGACCGGACCGCCTCGCGCCCGACCGCCTCGCTGACGCGCACCGCCGGGATGTTGCGGCTTTCGGCCAGCGCCTCGGTCAGGGTGATCACGCCCTTGAATTCGCGGTCATAGTTGGACGGTGTCCAGGGACCAGAGCCCTTGATGTTGATGGTCAGCGGGCTGTCGTCCACATAATCCATCGGGCTCCACCCCAGATCCAGCGCGGCGGCATAGACAAAGGGCTTGAAACTGGACCCGGTCTGCCGCAGCGCCTGCGTCGCGCGGTTGAACGCGCCTGCCGGGGTGGATGCGCCGTTGCGCCCGCCCACCATCGCGCGCACCGCGCCGTCCGCGCTCATCACGATGACCGCCGCCTGCGCCTTGCTGCCCGCCTTGACCTTGCCGGCAAAGACCGCATCCAGCGCTTCGGTTGCCGCCGCCTGAATGCGCGGGTCCAGCGTGGTGCGGACCGTCACATCCTCGGTCGTGTCATTGCCAAGGTAAGAGGGCGTTCCCTCCATCACCCAGTCGGCAAAGGCACCGCCTGCGCGCTGCGTTGCTACGTCAGACAACTGCGCCGGATGCGCCAAGGCGTCCGCAGCCTGTTCCCGGGTCAGATATCCCTGATCCTGCATCAGAGCGATGATGACTGCCGCCCGGTCCTGCGAGCGCTTCAGGTTGGCCGTCGGCGCATACCGGGTTGGCGCTTTCAATAGCCCAGCCAGCATGGCAGATTCCGCCGGGCTCAAGTCTTTTGCCGACTTGCTGAAATAGCGCTGCGCCGCCGCCTCGAACCCGCGCGCTCCCGCGCCCAGATAGGCGCGGTTGAAATAGACCGTCAGGATTTCGTCCTTGGTGTATTTCACCTCCATCGCGATGGCGAAGGGGATTTCCTTGATCTTGCGCCAGATCCCGCCCGACCGGCAATCGTCCTCATAGGCGGCTTCGGACTTCCACTGCACGGGATCGTATTTCGCGCCAAGGCACAGAAGCTTGGCCGTCTGCTGGGTGATGGTCGATCCGCCATTGCCCTCGAACGCGCCGCGTCCGGCGGCAAGGTTGATCGTGACCGCCGAGAAGATCCCGCGGGGAGACACCCCGAAATGGTAATAGAACCGCTTGTCCTCGGTCGCGATCACCGCATTGACCAGATTGGGCGAGACTTTGGAGACGGAGGTGATGCCGCCAAAGGTTTCCCCGCGCCAGGCGAAAGTCTCGCCGTTGCGGTCCAGCATGGTGACAGACCCGCGGGCGCGGCCATCCATCAGATCACCCACCGGCGGCAGCTGGACATAGAAATAGAACACCGCCACCGCCAGGATCGTGGCGCCGACGAAGGCGGTGCGCCAGGTCACGGCCCAGATGATGTGCCAGATGAACAGGAACAAACCGGCGATCAACCCGCGTTTGGCCCGGCGCGCCGGCGCGCGGCGCAGCTTTTTCGGCGGCGTGCCCTTGCCGGGCCCCGATTTTGTGGATTTGGCCGCAGCGGGCTTGCGCGCCGCATACCGGCGATCCGCCACTATCGGGCTTCGTCCTTTCGGTCCTGCCGCCATCATGCCCCCAATCCGCGCCATCCCGAATTTGCGCGGCCCCGAACTTCCACGGCCCCGAACTTTCACGGCCCCAAATTTATGTGGCGACGTTAACGCGGCTTTTGCCGGAAGTAGAGCACCAGAAGCAAGGCCAAGCGCACCCATTGTCGAAGGCGCCTGTCGAATACGGCCCGCCCAGTGCCGCGAGTCGCACGCCGAAGGCCGCCTGGAGGGCTGCAAAACCGCGAATCGCGGGCCGTACCGACTCCGCCTATTTTTTGTGCATTTTCTGAAAAAGTTGCAAATTTTGTGCAATTGCCCGGTTTCCGCCCGCTCTTGTCCAGCGCATTGCCTTGTGCTGCACCGCAGAACGTCCGCTTTGTAAGCCGCAAGGGCCCGAACCTTGGGTCCGCTGGAAAAGGGGTCTGACGTGAAACTCATCATTGCAGCCATCAAGCCCTTCAAGCTGGATGAGGTCCGCGAAGCGCTGACCGCAATCGGTGTGCGGGGCATGATGGTCACAGAGATCAAGGGGTTCGGCACGCAGTCGGGGCATACGGAAATCTATCGCGGCGCCGAATATGCCGTGAATTTCGTCCCGAAGATGCGGCTGGAAATCGTGGTCGCCGATACGCTGGCCGATCAGGTCGTGGAGGTGATCAGCAAAACCGCCCGCACCGGCAAGATCGGCGACGGCAAAATTTTCGTTCTCGACGTGTCTCACGCCGTGCGGGTGCGCACCGGTGAGATCGACGATGACGCGCTCTGAAACCTGAGGGCTTGGGGACTTTGAACAAAATGAAAAAAATGACGAAACTTGGCAGTCTGGCGGCGGCGGCATCGCTGTTGGCTGGCCTGCCCGCGATGGCGCAGGACCTGATCAAGGCGCCTGACGCGGCGGCCATGGCCGGGATGGTGAACAAGGGCGACACGACGTGGATGCTGGTGTCCTCGGCGCTGGTGCTGATGATGGCGATCCCGGCGCTGGGGCTGTTCTACGGCGGCCTGGTGCGGTCCAAGAACATGCTGTCGGTGCTGATGCAGGTGTTCATGATCGTCTCGATCGTGGCGATCCTCTGGGTGGCTTACGGCTATTCGATGGCCTTCACCGGCGGTTCGGCTTACGTCGGCGGCTTCTCCAAGGCGTTCCTGTCCGGGGTTTCGACGTCCACCTTTGCCGCGACCTTCTCGAACAACGTCTATATTCCGGAATATGCCTTCGTCATCTTCCAGATGACCTTTGCCTGCATCACCCCGGCCCTCATCGTCGGCGCCTTTGCCGAGCGGGTGAAGTTCTGGCCGCTGATGCTGTTCTGCGGGTTGTGGGTGACGATCGTCTATTTCCCGATCGCCCATATGGTCTGGTACTGGGCCGGCCCGGACTTCCTGTCGGGCAACACCTCGGATGCGGGTCTGGCCTGGGGCTGGGGCGCGCTGGACTTCGCCGGCGGCACTGTTGTGCACATCAACGCCGGGATCGCCGGTCTGATGGGTTGCATCGTGATGGGCAAGCGCATCGGCTTCGGCAAGGAAAACATGTCGCCCCACTCGCTGACCATGACAATGATCGGCGCCTCGTTGCTGTGGGTGGGCTGGTTCGGCTTCAACGCCGGGTCCAATCTTGAGGCCAACGGCCTGGCCGCGCTGGCCTTCATCAACACCTTCATCGCCACCGCCGCTGCCGCCTTGTCGTGGAGCATCGTCGAGCAACTGCACCACGGCCGCCCCTCGCTTCTGGGTGCGGTCACCGGGGCTGTGGCCGGTCTGGTCGCGATCACGCCGGCCTCGGGGTTCGCAAGCCCGATGGGGTCGATCGTGCTGGGCCTTCTGGTCTCGCCGCTGTGCTACTTCTTCGTGTCGGTGGTGAAGAAGCGCTTCAACTACGACGACACGCTGGACGTGTTTGGCGTGCACTGCATCGGCGGCATCTTCGGCGCGCTGATGACCGGCATCCTGGCGGACCCGTCGCTGGGCGGTCAGGGCTGGTTTGATTACACCGTGTTCCCGGCGGTTCCCGGCGCCTATGACATGGGGGCTCAGCTGATCACCCAGGCCAAGGCGGTTCTTTTGACGCTGGTCTGGTCGGGCGGTGTGTCGCTGGTGCTGTTCTACGCCATCGACAAGGTGTTCGGCCTGCGTCCCTCGGCGGATGACGAACGCCAGGGTCTGGACCAGACCGAGCACGGCGAAAGCGCCTACAACATGTAAGCGATACGGCTGGGGCGACCTCCTCCCTGCCCCAGCCGAACCGAGACGGCCCGTGCGTCCTCCCCGCGCGGGCCGTTTTCCATTTTGGGGGATGGGGGAAGAGATATTCGTAGGATGGGTGATTCACCCATCTTCCTTTGGGGTCAAAAAAACCCGCGCGGCATCAGCCGATGCTCATAAGCATCCCGCTCCAGCCCCTCCTGAAAATCCGGATGCGCAATTCCGATCAGCAGCTTCGCCCGCTCCGCCACCGTCCGGCCCTTCAGGTTCACGATCCCGTATTCCGTCACGACATACATCATGTCGGTCCTTGGCGTGGTGACGATGTTGCCCCGGGTCAGCGCCGTGACAATCCGGCTGCGCCGCTCGCCCCGCTTGTCATAGGTCGAGGCGAGGCAGGTGAAGCTTTTCCCCCCCTTGCTCGCATAAGCCCCGCGCACGAATTGCAACTGCCCCCCGGTGCCCGAGATATGCCGGAACCCGTCGCTTTCCGACGCCGCCTGCCCCTGCAAATCAATCTGCGTGGTGTTGTTGATCGCCGCCACCCGGTCGTTCTGCATCAGGATATGCGGCAGGTTGGTGTAATCCACCGGATGAAACTCGACCACCGGGTTATGATCAATGAAATCATACAGATACTGCGAGCCAAAGCCGAAGGTGCAGACCATCTTGCCCGGGTTCAACTGCTTTTGCGCTCCGGTGATCCGCCCGGCCCGGTACAGATCGACGATCCCGTCCGTCATCATCTCGGTATGGATGCCAAGGTTCGAAATGCTGCTCTCCGCCAGCAGCGAGCACACGGCATTCGGCATCCCGCCAATGCCGATCTGCAGACAGGACCCGTCCTCCAGCTCTGCCGCGATCAGCCGCGCCACCGCCCGGTCCACATCGCTGACCGCACCCTTGGGCAGTTCCGGCATCGCCTGCCCATCGCCCGCGATGATATAATCCACCTCGGAGACATGGACCCCGGTCCCCACCCCCATCACATGCGGCATCGCCGCGCATTCCTCGACGATCACCACCTTGGCGCGTTCCACCAGCGCCCGCATCCACAGGTTCGACGGGCCGAAGTTGAACCAGCCCGCAGCATCCAGCGGCGCGGTCTTCAGGATCACGATGTCCACCGGGTCGATGAACCGGCGATAGTAATCCGGGATTTCCCCCAGATGCACCGGCAGATAATGCGCCTGCCCCGCGTCATGTTTCTTGCGGTCATAGCCCCCGAAATGGCTCGAGGCCCAGAACACATGGCGCCCCTCCGGGTCCGCCTCCAGCACGGCACGCGGCCGGGTGGCGAGACAAGACCGGATTCGCACATGGGTCAGCGGCCCGATCCGCCTGGCCAATGCAGTATCAAACGCATCCGGCTGCCCCAGCACCGCCCCGAAATCCAGCCACATGCCCGGCCGCACCAAAGCCGCCGCCGCCTCTGCCGTGATCCGCTTGCCCGCCCGCGCCATGCCGCTCTCCCCTGCCCGCCCGATCTTCAGCAATCATGCACGGCCAGCGACATCAAGACAGCCGAAAAACAACGCCTTTTCCGATGACCCCCGCTTTGCAATTCACCGAGGCGCAAATACCTCCACGGGGGTTTGGGGGTGTGAAACCCCCAATCTATCCAATGAAAAGACTTGGCGAAGCCGCCGCTGCTTCACTCCGCGGGGCCTTGGGCGATCACCCGGGCAATCGCCGCCGCCAGAACCGGCACCGAATCCCGGTTCAGCCCGGCAATGTTGATCCGGCTGTCCCCGACCATATAGACCCCCGCCTCGTCCCGCAGCCGCATCACCTGAGCCTCCGTCAGACCCAACCGGGAAAACATCCCCCGGTGCCGGGCAACGAAATCGAACCGGTCCGAATTGGTCGCCAGCCGCAAAGCCTCCGCCAACTGCTGCCGCAGCGACAGCATGTTCCGCCGAACCTCCTCCAGTTCGGCCTTCCAATCCGCCGTCAGCCGCGCATCCTCCAGGATCATCGTCACCAGCCGCGCGCCATGATCCGGCGGGAAGGAGTAATTCTGCCGGTTCAGCCAGTTCAGGTTGCCCTGCACCAGCCCCTTGCGCGCCGGATCGCCCAGCGCCACCAGCAACCCGGTCCGCTCTCGGTAAATCCCGAAGTTCTTCGAACACGAGGCCGCAATCAGCACCTCGGGGAACGCCCCCGCAATCAACCGCACCGGCGCCGCATCCTCCTCAAGCCCATCGCCGAACCCTTGATAGGCGAGGTCCACAAACGGCACCGCCCCCCGCGCCTTCAGCACCTCCACCACCTGCCCCCACTGATCCATCGACAGGTTGGCCCCGGTCGGATTGTGGCAACAGCCATGCAGCAGCACCACATCCCCCGCCGCCACCGTCCCAAGGTCCGCCATCAGCCCGGCGAAATCGACATCACAGCTCGCCTCGTCGAACGATCGATACTCGGCCAGCGCCATCCCCAGATACCGGATGATCGACGGATGGTTCGGCCAGGTCGGCGCCGAGACCCAGACCGTCGCCGCCGGAGCCGCCAGCTTGATCAGCTCCAACCCCTGCCGGATCGCCCCGGTCCCGCCC
>JANLQT010000048.1:0-4406 GCA_031368035.1 Rhodobacterales bacterium
AGCGGAACCTCGACATTCTCGGCCGCAGTGGCTTGTGGCAGCAAGGTCATGCCTTGGGCGATAAAGCCGCTGTTGTGCCTGCGAAACCGGGCGCGATCCTTGCCGGACAGATTGGTCCATCGGGTGCCGACCAGCGCGACAGTCCCGTCCGTAGGGTCATCCAATCCGGCAAGGATATAAAGCAGCGTACTTTTGCCCGAACCGCTGGGCCCCATCAGCGCTAGGATTTCCCCGGAGGACACGGCCAGCGAGACATTGCTCAAGGCTGAAAACCCGTCTGCGCCCTGACCATAGCGGCGCGAGACGTGCTTGGCTTCCAGGACAGGTTCAGTACTATTTGACATCTGTCAATACTCCGTCCGTCATGGTCAATGCGCGGCTGGCCCGTTCTTTCACCTGCGGGTTATGGGTGACGGTCAGCACAGCCATGGCTTCATGTTGTTGAAGGCTGGCGAACAGATCCAGAATTCCAGCGGCGGTTGTACCGTCCAGTTCACCAGTCGGCTCATCGGCCAAAAGCACCTTTGGCCCGGGCGCCAATGCCACCGCGATGGCAACGCGCTGTGCCTCGCCACCCGACAATTGGGCCGTCCGGTGATGACCCCGGTCACGAAGGCCGATCTGGTCCAGCAATTGACCCACCCGGGTCACGATGTCGCTTGGTTTCCACCCCTGAATTCGCAGCGGAAGTGCGATGTTTTCGGCGGCATCCAGAAGGGGGTGAAGATTGTCACGTTGCAGGACAAGGCCGACCGACCGGCGGCGCCATTGGGTCCGCTGGTCAGGCGGCAGGCGGGTTACGTCCTTGCCTGCGACTGTAACTTGCCCGGCACTAGGCTCGATCAGCCCGGCAAGAATATGCAGGAATGTGCTTTTACCGCTGCCCGAAGGCCCCATGACGGTGGTCCAGCTTTGCGGTTGCAACACCACATCAACGCCCCGCAAGACCACTGTCCTAACATGGCCCTTGCGGTAGATGTGGTAGATACCCCGTGCCTCCAGCGCCGCCGTCATGGGAATGGTCATGGCCGTTTTCCCCTTATTGACCAGCCAGGATGGCGACCAGCGTGCGGATTTCGTGGTGGCCGCCAACCATGCCGTCAGTTCCGACAGAACCGACGCCGGGGGCGAACCACTTGTGCTCGAACTTCGCCTTGTCCAGAAGATCGGTGTCTTCGGTGACCACGACATTGGTGTATTGCCCAGAAGGGCCCCCGGCCGTGGCGTCGGTCTTGACGACTTTGGCAAAATCCTCGGCAATGCCGGGACGATATTCCTGACGGTATGCGTCGCCGACCTTCGGCGCCGCCATCATGATGTAGCCCGGCAACGCGCCATCCACCCCGGCAAGCCAGGTGCCATCTGTTGTCGTCACCTTGCCATTGGCATATTCGGCGGTGTCCTCGCCGAAGTACCAGACATTGCCGTCCTTGTCCTGGGCGTACCAGTCGGTGGTCTTTTCAACGATTTCGGTGTCGGTGGATGCGACATCGCGCACCACGACGCAGGGCACGCCCATGATCACCTTTGTCTCGTGGGTGACCGTCATCTCGTCGCGCCGCGCGACTCCGTCGCGGGTGCCTTCGAATTTGAACACAGTGCCAGGTTTCATCGGGAAGTAGGGGTTGGTGATCTCGGCGACGAAATTGGCCGGGTCGATCACCGGGGCATAAGGCGGCAGGTCTTCGGCAATAGCCGCAAAGCCGGAAAGACAGAAGGTTGCCACAACGAATGAGGCATTGGTCAGCGCATGGTTTCGCATTTCGAAAATCCTCGATTGGGTTGGTTCAGATTTTTGATTTGGACGGCTAAGCCACGTTGGGTTCGCTGTTCCGATAAGTGTTACGCGGCCCGCATCGTTGTTCTTTCAAAAAGTTTGCGGATCAATCAAAAGACGAGATCAGATCGGCATGAAATTGCATCGGGCCGGTCACGTGCCCACGTATTGCGACGTCGCCTTCGGACAAGATGGGCTGGTCAAGGTTGATGGTCGCACCAGAGATATCGACCATCCACACATTCATGTTGAAATCGATCAGCATCAGCGTCTGGTCCGAAAGGAGCCGACTCGCCGTGCCACCCAGAAACCCCGCTTCGGGCCGGCTCCAGACCGCAAAGGGCACGTCGGCTTGGGCGCGATACCATGCAGCATGGGTGATCAGGTAGTCGTTGACCCTCCGACCGGCGTCGAACTGGTGCAGGGCCACCCCAAGCGCAGCGCTTGCGCCCAGAGACAAGACAACGATGTGGCCCGTTTTGCGGCGATAGCCGCGCTTTGTATTGCGAAGACCCACGTAAGTGCTGAAAACAAAGATAGGCAGCGAAACGAGCCAAAACGCTGGAATGCTCAGAATGACTTCGTCAAGCGGCAAGTTGTCGAGAACCCGCCAACCGCTGGCGTAATAGTCCGAAACCGCAAACAACAGAACTGCCATGCTGATCGCCCCGAAGCCGACGGATACAATTGCCAGCGACAGGAACACCCAGCTTTTTGCCAAGAAAATATAATAAGGGCGCGGCGCGAGATTTCGCTCCGCGATTGCCTCAAGAACTTTCTTTTCGAGGTCGGTCATAGGATGATCCTGCCATTTCTCATGTGACGATCCAGGAACGCAACAGAGGCGTTCGCAGCTTCTTCAGTCCGCGGCTTATGTTGTTTGCAACTGTTCCGGGGGGTAGCGCCAAGACCTCGGAAATTTCTTCATAGGTCATCCCTTCCAGATACCGCAGCACCAGAACATCCTGGTAGCGCCGGTCCAGCTTACTTAGCGCCGCGCGAAGATCCGTCGCACTTTGTGACCTTTGCAAACTGATTTCGGGCGAGTCGTCATCGGCAATGCGTTCAAGGATCAACTGTGCTTCCTCGCCCGCTACGGTTTGGATGCCCGCGCTTTGCTTTCGCAGTTGGCTGAGTGCCTCATTGTGCATGATCCGGTAGATCCATGGGCTGAAAGGACGGGCCGGGTCGTAGTCGTTCAAGTTCAAATAGGCCCGGATAAACCCATTCTGCAGCACGTCTTCCGTCATTTGCCCGTATTGCCCGAGTAGTCTGCGCACGTATCGCGCCAGCCGTACTTCGTAGCGGCGCAACAAAGCCCCGTACGCCTGCCGATCTTGCAAAGCTGCGGCCACTAGGGCCACGTCATCAGCATCCACCGTCGCAGGCCCCCTGTAATGCCCAACCGGCATTAGGAAAGTTGATCATTCTATGCTATTACGCACGCGGACAGGGATTTCTTTCAAGGCCCGAAGAGAAACCATTTGGCGCGTCGCGTCGAGACCCGCGTCCAGCCAACCGGCCAATGCGTGGTCGTCGTTGACGTGCTGCCGGCGGCTACCCAGCTGCCGCCCCAATCGCATCACAGATCGCCCGGACATTGCAGCCACGTCCGGAAAGGCCGTCAGGGTTTCCTGTTCAACGGCCGGAACGACCGGCGCGGTTCGGCCGAAATTCAGCCTATCTTCTGCCAGCACAGCAGAAGCCAAAAAGTGGAGAGGAAAGTACAACAAAATACTGCCGTTCGAATGTGAATTAATCGTGTGACTCGTCCGACAAGTTGGGCAGGTACCCAAGAAAGATCCTTGAGTCTCGGTCACATGCAAGTTGCGGCACATCAAAAAAAGACGGGGTATTAGGTTCCGGAATGGCCCTTGATGAAAGACGCATCCGGAAAGTTAGGATCTCAGAATTTCCTACCGATCGTTGGAGAAAACGCAGAAGCACATCACCCGACAATCACAGGCTCGCCGCCTAAGCATGACCATCGCCCCAATCGGCCGAAAATCCGCTTCGTCGACATTGCACAGATGGAAATGCTACGACAAGCATGAACGGCCAGTCCGGTGACGTTGCACCGCTGAACTGCTGACAACGAACGGCGGCAATGGGCCGAGAACGGCTTCGGACGAGTTGTTGTTCCCGACTTGGTAGCCTGTGACCAGTTCCCCTTTGTCTCAAAGAGGCCGCCGATTCAAGGGCTCACCACCTTCAGTCGTGGCTTCAGCATCTCGCCCACTGCGTTCACTCCTGCCCGCAGCGGCGAGTCAATCAGGTGGGCATAGCGCTGGGTGGTGCCGATCTGGGTGTGCCCCAGCAGCCGTCCGATCATTTCCAGCGACGCCCCGCCCGAGACCAGAAGGGACGCGAAGGTGTGCCGCAGATCGTGGATGCGCACGTCGGCGATGTCGGCCTTGGCCCGGACGCGCTCCCAAAACCGGGACAGATCGGCCATAGGCTGACCGGGCATGTCGCCCGGGAACAGGAAAGGGCAGCCCTTCGGCGAGGCGGCGCGGCGGAGGCGGATCAGCGCGACAGCCTCATGGGAGATTGGCACGCGGTGGACGCAGCTTTGTTTGGTATAGGCAGCCTGTTTGGTCCAGATGGCCAGATCGAGGTTGATCTGATC